>NZ_JBILQX010000133.1:0-9865 GCF_044372965.1 Elstera sp.
TGCTCTCGCAGCAAGCGGCGTTCCAAAAACTCTCCGCCGAGGTCAAAGCCAAGCGCATGACCATTGAAGACGCGCAGCAGTGGATGGCGCAGATCAAAACCGTGGATCGGCGCATTGTCGAGTTTCTGGGCGAGGCGATTAAGAAGGCGGAAGACGTGATTCAACGCACAGGCGGGGCAAAGGCGGCGAAGCCGACCTTCGATCTTGCGCGGGTGCCGACAATCATGATGGCCATGCAGAACGCCCAGCAAGGCGGGGCTGCCGCGCGGGCCTAGGGGAATCGGGCGATTTTGGGGCCGTCGCCCGCAAAAACGGCAGATCAACCCCTCAGACGCGCCCTAAACTCTTCCTCCGCAGCCGCAAAAGACTTCGCTACACTCTCCAACAGAGTTAGCAGGTTCAAAAATGGGGTCGCGCGCGCATGGCATCGTTGGAACAACCAAAGCATCCTAAGGGTGCCCTGATTTGGGATTTGCCCACGCGGCTGTTTCACTGGCTCTTGGCCTTGCTAATTCTGGCGGCTTTTTTAAGCGAGGATAACCGCGACGTTCACCAACGCGTTGGGACGGCGATTCTTGTTCTGATTGTTTTTCGGCTGATTTGGGGCGTCATCGGTGGGCGCTATGCGCGCTTTACCAGCTTCCTGCGCGGCCCGAAAGCCGTTCTCGCCCATATCGACGAAATGCGCCAGCCGAACCCGCCCCAGCATATTGGCCATAACGCCGCCGGGGGCTGGATGGTGATCGTGCTGCTGCTGCTGGTGCTGACCCAGGCGATGCTGGGGCTGTTCAGCCACGATTTGATTATGTATAGCGCCCCCCTCGCCGGATTGATTTCGGACGATTTGAGCGCGCGCCTGACCACGGTTCACAAAATCCTCAGCAATGTCATTCTTGCCGCCGTGGCCCTGCATATCGGCGCGGTCGCGGTGTATTTCTTGTGGAAGAAGCAAAACCTTGTCCGCCCGATGCTGACCGGGCGACGCAACGACCTCACCGAGCTCGATTTACCGCCGCTCCGCCAGCGTGCACCCTCGCTGCTCTGGGCCGTCGGCGCGCTGATTGTTGCTATCGCCGCCGTGGCGGTTTTACTGTCGTTCGGAGAGTAAACCTGCCCTTCGCTTTTACCCGTGGCGAAATTGGGCAGATTAGGCTACTCCCAGCAGCTTCTATCGTCCTTTTCGCCAGGGGCCGCGCGCCCCGCCATAGATTGAGGCGGCGTTGATCGAACTTTCTGTCGTCGTTCCCGTGCTGAACGAAGCCGACAATATTCCCACGCTGGTGCAGGAAATCCGCACCGCGCTCGAAGGCCGCTTGGCCTATGAGATCGTCTATGTCAACGACGGCTCGACCGACCGCACGCCGGAAGTGCTGGCCGCCCTGTGCCGCGATTTGCCGAATTTCCGCGCCCTGCACCACGATAAGCGCAGCGGCCAATCCGCCGCCGTCCGCTCGGGCGTCAAGGCAGCCCACGGCCAATGGATCGCCACGCTTGATGGTGATGGGCAGAACGACCCCGCCGATATTCCCAATCTCTGGGCCAAAATGCAAAGCCTCGGCGGCGGCGCGGTGATGATTGCGGGCTGGCGGACCCAGCGCAAAGACGTGTGGTCGAAGCGCATCGCCTCCCGCCTCGCCAACCGCATCCGGGCAGGCTTGCTACGCGACGAGACGCCCGATACCGGCTGCGGGATTAAGCTCTTCCCGCGTGAGGTGTTTTTGGAGTTTCCCTACTTCAATCACTACCACCGCTATTTGGCCGCGCTGATGAAGCGCCAGGGCGGTAAAGTGGTGTCGGTGCCGGTCAATCACCGCCCGCGCGGTGCGGGCAAATCCAACTACGGGAATCTCGACCGGGCGCTGGTGGGGATCAGCGATCTCTTCGGCGTCGCCTGGCTACAACGGCGCGGCTCCATTCCCCGCGTGCGGGAGGAAGCATGAATCCGCTCGATTGGTTGAACGGTCTTTGGTCCGTTTTCGTCCATAATTGGGAAACCGATGGCGTTTGGATGCTCATCGGTTTCGGCGCGCAGGCCCTCTTCATGTCGCGTTTTATCGTGCAGTGGCTGCATAGCGAAAAGCAGAAGAAATCGGTCATCCCGACGGCTTTTTGGTGGATCAGCCTCGCGGGGGGCGGGTCGCTCTTCGCCTATGCCGTTCACCGGCAGGAACTGGTGTTCGCGCTCGGGCAGATCCTTGGCCTCGTCGTCTATATCCGCAATCTCACGCTGATTCGCGGCGAAAAGCGCCGCAATGCCGAAAGCTAACCCGTGAAAGACGCGCCGCGCCATTCCTTCGGGCTCGCGCTCAGCCTGCTGTTTTTCCTAACGGCGGTGCGGATGGTGGTTCTGTCCGGCGAATATTACCCGCTGCATGGGGATGAGGCGCAGTACTGGCTGTGGTCGAAAGATCTCGACTGGGGCTATTACTCAAAACCGCCGCTGCTGTCCTGGATCATTGCGCTGACCACCGCCATTTTGGGCGACCGCGAATTTGGCGTGCGCTTCGCCTCGCCGTTTCTGCATTTTGCGACAGCCCTGGTGATCTATCGCATCGGCGAAAAACTCTTCGAGCCGCGCATCGGTTTCTATAGCGCGCTCACCTACGGGCTGCTGCCGGCGGTCGCCTTCTCCAGCCTGATTATGTCGACCGACGTGCCCTTGCTGCTGTGCTGGGCTGTCGCGCTCTACGCTTATCTTCAGGTGCTAGAGCCCAAGCCGCAGCCGCGCTGGTGGCTGGTGCTCGGCGGCGCGGTCGGCCTTGGGATGCTGGCGAAATACGCCATGCTGTTCTTCCTCGGCGGCATGGCACTGCATATGATCCTGTGGCGGCGCGACCTGTGGATTAACCGCCGCCTGTGGGCGGCGGCGGCCTTCGCCCTAGTCGTTTTTTCCCCGAATATCTGGTGGAACGCTCAGCACCAGTTCGCCACCATCAGCCATACCGCCGCCAATGCCAATTTGGGCGGCTCGCTGATTCATCCGGCGAAATTGGCCGAGTTCATTGGCGGGCAGTTCGGCGTGTTCGGGCCGCTGCTATTCCCGGTGTTGGCCGTGGCGATTGCAGCGCTCCTCTTCCGCCCGATCCTCACCCGCCGCCTGCCCGATGAGCGCCTCGGGCTGCTGGCAGCCTTTGCCCTGCCGCCGCTCCTCGTGATGCTCACCGTCGCCTTCCTCTCCCGCGCCAATGCCAATTGGGCTGCAACCGCCTATGTCTCGGCCACGGTGCTGGTGGTGGCGCTGACCTTGGTCCGCGCCCGCTGGCGCTGGATTATCCCCGCCAGCCTCGCCCTGCACGGGCTGCTGATGGGGGTAGGTTACGCCTATCACGATCTCGCCAAGCTTGCGGGTGTTACCCTCACCCGCAAGACCGACCCGGCCTTAAAAGCCGTCATGGGCAGCCCCGCCTTGGGCAAAGCCGTGCGCCAAACGCTCCAGAAAATGCCCGGCGCGGTGCTGATGACCGACGAGCGCATGCTCTTCGCCCTCTTATCCTTCTACGTCCGCCCGCCCGCGCTGCAAGTGCAGTGGAACCCGGACGGCGTCATCCAGAACCATTTCGAGTTGACCACCCGCATCGAAGACTTCCGCCGCGACACCATCCTCTACGTCACCCGCCAGGAAACCCCGGACGCGCTGACGCGGTTTGAAACGGCGGAGCCCGTGGGCAGGATCACCATTCCGCTGGCGAAGGATTATGCGAAGGTGTTTTTCTTATTTCGGGTGCAGGGGTTAAAGGGGTAGAGCCCTTCTTGACAGGCTTTGCCAAACGGCGGCGTGATAGTCCGCAGAGGTGACGCATGGCAACAATGAATGTGTCTTTGCCCGCGCCGATGAAGGAATGGGTAGAGCAGCAAAGCAAAGGCGGGCGCTATAGCAACGCCAGCGACTATGTGCGCGACCTTATTCGCCGCGACCAAGCCCGCGCCGCGAAAATCGATGCGCTGCAGGCGGGTGTCACCGAAGGGCTGGAAAGCGGCGTTTCTGAAAATTCGATGGCGGATATTCGAGAAATTGCCCGGCAAAAAGCGGGGTTGCGCTGACGTATCGGCTCACCCGCGCCGCCGAAGCGGATTTGATCGACATTTATATCGCGGGGGTTCAACAGCTCGGCCCGCGCCAAGCCGACCAATACCATGCGCGCTTGACCGGGGCGTTTCAGCACCTCGCGGAGTTTCCCGAACTCGCACCGCGTCGCTGGGAACTTGATCCCCCTGTACGCGTGCATCCCGTCGGCGCGCATATCGTGCTGTATCAGGAACAGGCCGACGGCTCGATTCTCATCATCCGTGTTCGCCACCGCCGAGAGGATTGGCTGACCGATCCAGGCGATGTGGACGTTTAACGACGCAGGGGGACGCGCTTCAGGCGCGCCCCTGCTGCCTTCGTTTTACGCCGCCATCTTATCCAATTCACGCACCAGGGTTTCCCCCATGGTCGAGCAGGACACGCGGGCGGTGTTCGGGCCCATGATGTCGCCGGTGCGGATGCCCGAGGCCAGCACGGTTTTGACCGCTTTTTCGATCAGATCGGCGTCTTCATCCATATCGAACGAATAGCGCAGCATCATGGCGAAGCTGAGGATGGTGGCGAGCGGATTGGCGACGTCGCGGCCCGCAATATCCGGGGCCGAGCCGTGGACGGGCTCGTACATGGCTTTGCGGCGGCCCGAAGCGTCCGGCGCGCCGAAGGAGGCCGAGGGCAGCATCCCCAGCGAGCCGGTGAGCATCGCGGCGCAGTCCGAGAGAATATCGCCGAAGAGATTATCGGTCACGATCACGTCGAACTGCTTCGGCGCGCGCACCAACTGCATGGCGCAATTATCGGCGTACATATGCTCCAACGTCACGTCGGTATAATCCGAATCGTGCAGCTTCTGCACTTCCTCGCGCCACAGCACGCCCGATTCCATCACATTGGCCTTTTCGACCGAATGCAAACGGCTCTGGCGCTTGCGGGCGAGTTCGAAGGCGACCTTGGCGACGCGGATGATTTCGTTCGTCGTATAGACTTGCGTATTCACGCCCCGGCGTTGGCCGTCCGGCAGGGTGGTGATGCCGCGCGGCTCGCCGAAGTAAACGCCGCCGGTGAGTTCGCGGACGATGAGAATATCAAGATCGCGCACCAGCTCCGGCTTCAGGGCCGAGGCATCGACGAGACCGGGATAGACCACCGCCGGGCGTAGGTTGGCGAAAAGGTCCATTTCCTTGCGAAGACGCAACAAGCCGCGTTCCGGGCGCTTATCGTAGGGAAGCTGGTCCCACTTTGGCCCACCGACCGCGCCAAGCAACACGGCATCGGCGCTCAGCGCGTCGGCCATCGTTTCGTCTTTCAGCGGCGTGCCGTGGGCCTCATAGGCTGCCCCGCCGACAAGACCCTCGGTCACATCGAAGCTGACCGAGCGGCGCTTGGCCATCCAATCGATCACGCGGCGCACTTGGCGCATGACTTCCGGACCAATCCCGTCGCCCGGTAGAATAAGAAGCGATTTATTCGCAGTCATTGACTGTTCCTCTCCCGAACAATTCTAAATTAAGAAGCGAACAGCCAGGGCTGGCTCTTTTTGGTTGCTTCTTCGTAAGTATCGATCTTAGCGCCTTTGACCAGCGTCAGGCCAATATCATCGAGCCCTTCCAGCAAACATTTCTTGCGGAAGGCATCGACTTCGAAGCTCACCGTCGACCCATCCGGGCGGGTGATGGTCTGGGTTTCAAGATCAACGGTCAGGCGGGCGTTCGCGCCGTTGCGCGCATCGTCCATCAGCTTATCGACTTCGGCCTGGGGCAGAACGATGGGCAGAATGCCGTTCTTGAAGCAGTTATTGTAGAAAATATCGGCGTAGCTCGCGGCGATGATGCAGCGAATGCCGAAATCGGCCAGCGCCCAGGGGGCATGCTCGCGGCTAGAACCGCAGCCGAAGTTCTCGCCGGTCACGAGAATGCTGGCCTGCCGGTAAGCGGGCTGGTTCAGCACGAAGCCGGGGATTTCCTGGCCTTCCGGGGTGAAGCGCATTTCATCGAACAGGTTTTTCCCCAGGCCGGTGCGCTTGATGGTCTTCAGGAACTGCTTCGGAATAATCATATCGGTATCGATATTAATCAGCGCCAGCGGGGCTGCGATTCCGGTGAGCGTGGTGAAAGGCTGCATTATGGGTCTCCAGGGCGGGCGCTACGCGGCGCGCGCGACAACATGGGTCGAAAGAAGACGATCGTAGAGGGGGGCTTGACCAAAAAACACCAGGGGCCAGGACCAGATCAGCAAAAGCTTGAGCGGCGCGCGTAAAGCGGCAAGGGGGAAGCCCAGAGCCTCCCCGCTCAATCGCCGCACTTCGAGCCCCAGGGCCGATTTACCGAAGGTCTGAAAGCCCAAGGCGCGTTCCAGCCGCGCGAAATAGAGCCAGGGCAGGCCGATCAGCATAATCCGCGCGCCCCAAAAGGCCACGGCCTGCTTCTCCTCATCCGAGGCGGTGCCGACGGCAATGGCGACGCTCAAGACGAGCGTCACCACCACGACAATCAGCACGACCGCCAGCAGGTCGATCAGACCCGCCAGCAGCCGCCGCCCTGGGTTTGCCATCGGGCTCATTCCGCGCCCTTAGCCGACGAGCGCGCGCACGTCGGTCAAACGGCCCGTGACCGCCGCCGCTGCCGCCATCGCCGGACCGACGAGATGGGTGCGCCCGCCCCGGCCCTGACGGCCTTCGAAATTGCGGTTGGAGGTGGAGGCGCAGCGTTCGCCCGGCTCCAATCGGTCCGCATTCATGGCAAGGCACATGGAGCAGCCCGGCTCGCGCCATTCAAACCCGGCGTCGAGGAAGATCTTATCGAGCCCTTCTTGTTCGGCCTGTTCCTTGACCAGCCCCGAGCCCGGCACGACCATCGCCGACACGCCCGCCGCAACCTTGCGGCCCTTGGCGACTTCGGCGGCGGCGCGCAAATCTTCAATGCGGCCATTGGTGCAGGAGCCAATGAAGACGCGATCCACGGTGATTTCGCTCAGCGGCGTTCCCGCCGTTAGGCCCATATAAGCGAGCGAGCGTTCAATCGCGGCGCGCTTGCCCGCATCGGCCACATCTGCCGGGTTCGGCACGCTCGCGGTGATCGGCGCAGCGTCTTCCGGGCTGGTGCCCCAGGTGACGAAGGGCACGAGCTTGGTCGCGTCGAGGATGATTTCCTTGTCGTAATGCGCGCCTTCATCGCTGGGGAGCGTTTTCCAATAGGCGACGGCCTGTTCGAACGCGGCACCCTTAGGCGCGTAGGGGCGGCCCTTGAGGTATTCGAACGTGGTTTCGTCCGGGGCGATCAGCCCGGCGCGCGCGCCGCCTTCGATGGTCATATTGCAGACCGTCATGCGGCCTTCCATCGAGAGCGCCTGAACCGCCTTCCCGGCAAATTCTATCACATAGCCCGTGCCGCCGGCGGTGCCGATGGTGCCGATGATGGCGAGGATCAGATCCTTTGCCGTCACGCCCGGCGGCAAATCGCCTTCCACCGAAATGCGCATATTCTTGGCGCGCTTCTGCACCAGGGTTTGCGTGGCGAGCACATGCTCGACTTCCGACGTGCCGATGCCAAAAGCCAGCGCGCCGAACGCGCCGTGGGTGGAGGTGTGGCTATCGCCGCAGACAATCGTCATGCCCGGCAGCGTGAGCCCCTGTTCCGGCCCCATGATGTGAACGACGCCCTGACGCACATCGTCCATACCGAAGTAGCTGACGCCGAAATCCTTGGCATTATCGGCCAGGGTTTCGACTTGCAGCCGCGATTCCGGATCGGCGATGCCTTGGCTGCGGTCGGTCGTCGGCACATTATGATCGGCGACGGCGAAGGTTGCATCCGGGCGGCGCACCTTGCGGCCCGCAACGCGCAGGCCTTCGAATGCCTGCGGGCTGGTGACTTCATGCACCAAATGCCGGTCGATATAGAGCGTGGTGGTGCCGTCCGCCGCCGCATCGACGACGTGGCTGTCCCAAATTTTGTCGAACAAAGTGCGCGCCTGCGCCATGGCCCGATCCCTTCAAAATAGTTTTCTGGTTGGTGGCGATCAAACGGCGCTTAGGCCCGCAGGGCAAGTTGAATTATCTTAAGCGGGTCTGTAGATTTTCTCATGCCCTTTCGCCAACGCCACCGCCGCTTGCCGCCGCTGAATGCTTTACGGGCCTTCGAGGCTGCTGCGCGCCACCTGTCCTTCTCGGCGGCGGCGGAGGAGTTGAATGTCACGCTCTCGGCCGTCAGCCACCAAATCCGCCATTTGGAGGAGGTTTTGGGGGTGCCGCTCTTCCTGCGCTCGCCGCGTGGGTTGCGCCTGTCGGAAGAAGGGGCGCTGCTGCTGCCCGGCTTCACGCTCGGCTTCGATCATCTGGCCGAAGCGGTGGCGAAACTCGCCGACCGCAAAACGGAGGGCGTGATTGCGATTAGCATGCTCTCCACCTTCGCCATGCATTGGTTCATTCCGCGCTTACCGCATTTCCAGGGCCTGCACCCCGATATCGACGTGCGCATCGCCACCAGTTCCAACCCGACCGAGATCGACCGCGACGGGTTCGACTGCGCAATCCGCTACGGCAAGGGGGAGGAGTGGCCGGGGCAAAGCGTGACGCGCCTCTTCGCTGAAACCCTGGTGCCCGTCTGCACCCCCGTCCTCGCCCAAAGCCTGGTGACGCCCGCCGATCTGATGAAAGTGAAGCGCCTCCACGCGCGATTACGGCGGGATGATTGGGCGCTGTGGGCGGTCGCGGCGGGACTCATCAGCGCGCCCGGCTTCGAGCCCAGCGCCGGACCGATCTTCGATACACGCTCGCTGGTCATCCAGGCAGCTCTGCAAGGCTTGGGCGTCGCCGTGCTCGACCCGATCCTGGTCGCCGATCATCTCGATACCGGGCGGCTGGTGCGGCCCTTCGATGTCTCGTCCTTGCAAGGCGGGGCCTATTGGCTGGTTTGCCCCCCGGCGCGAGCGGAAACGCCGCGACTGCGGGCGCTGCGAAGCTGGTTGTTGGAGGAGGCGGCAGGGACGCTCATCTTATAATCAATACCAGATATACACAGACTCGGGTTCGTATTAGACTCGTAACGTTGGAAGAGGAGTGCGAACCTTGGCGCGAGCCGACCAGATTCCGAGCGATTTGACCTTGGAAATTACTGAGAACCTATCGCCTGATCGGTTCATTGAGGCCGTGCGCGCGTTTTTTGGCTATATAAAAGAGATTAGCGCTTCCGTTACTCAGGAAGATCCTGATTGGATCGTGCGGGTTAAGGAAGGCAGCCAACTCATTGGGGTTGACCCACGCGCCAATTTCCCGCGCCCAATCCTCCATGCCCGTGCCAGGATAGGGGTCAACGCGCTTGTCTTGGGTAATCTGGACGACGCGCAGCTAACCGATAGCGCGCTCAAAAATTTACAAAAACTTTCCGAGATTTCCCTGAAATCAAAAAGTGCGGGTTTACCAATTCGTTTGTGGGTGGAAAAAAAACCCATTGAAATAAAAAAAGAAATCGCAACCCTCATCGAGAAGGATTGGCGCATAGAGTATCGTGACGCTGGTACTCTTGATGGTCGATTGGAAGCTATTCAGGATAAATCCGGCTTAAGTTTCAGCGTCCGCGATCCGGTTTTTAGTCAGGCTATTCGCTGTTTTTTTCCGGAGGCCCTTTTGCCGAAAGCTCTGACCGCGTTCCGAAAGCGCGTCGAGGTTTCAGGGATCATTCACTACCGGAAGAATGGGAAGCCCGTTCGGATAGACGTAGCCGACATCGAACTTCTCCCTGACGATGCAGATTTGCCAAGTTTAGCAGACGTGCGGGGTATTCTGAGGCAAAGCGCATGATAAGAGAGTTGATCTATTGGGATAGCGCAGCTTTTTTAGCCTAT
>NZ_JBILQX010000134.1:0-9826 GCF_044372965.1 Elstera sp.
AAGGAGGTGAGCCGATAGCTCGGCCAGCGCGCAACGCCGACATCATCGAACCCGACGACCGAAAGATCGGAGGGGACGGAGAGACCGAATTCAGTGCGAGCAGTTTCCAAGCAGGCAATCGCCATTAAATCGCTGGCGGCAAAAATCGCATCGCGCCGGGTCGGTCGCCCCAACAGCAGCCGGGTTGCCACCTGGGCTCCTTGCCAATCATACTGCCCCGGAACGCGCATCGGTTGCGGCATTCCTAAAGCGGCAAGACCGGCGCAAAACCCCGCCTCCCGGTCGCGGTTGGTGGAGCTTTCGGCGGCGCCTGCGATATAGGCAAAACGCTGGTGCCCGCCCGCGACCAAAAATTCCGCAATTTGCCGCCCGCCCGCAAAATTATCCCCCGTTACGCTGGCAGCGCCCGGAGTAGAACTGGTGCGATTGAACAGAATGACCGGAATCCCCGCCAACTCGCATTCCTCGGCAATATGGGAGGAGAGCGAGACGGAGGCGAGCAACAGCGCATCGACCTGATAGGACAGCACTTGCTCTAACATCGGATCGGCCGCGCCGGTTTCATCCGCCGTGAACAGCAGAATTTGATAGCCATGGGCTTGCAGCGCGCGCGACAGGCTTTGCAGCACTTCCGGGTAGAATTGGTTATCGAGATAGGCCATCGCCACGCCGATAATGCGCGAGCGCTGCGTGATGAGGGAGCGGGCGATAGCGTTCGGGCGATACCCCAGCGTGCGCGCGGCGTCCAGCACCGCCCGGCGCATCTTGTCGGACACGCTGGGGTGATGGGCGAACACGCGCGACACTGCCGATTGCGAGACGTTGGCAAGCTCGGCCACATCGGTGGAGGTTACGCGCCGCTTTGGGCTATCGGGCCGTTTTGCGGTCATTCCGCCGTCCACCCGCCATCGACCAGAAGCGAGGTGCCGGTGATCATCGCCGCCGCGTCCGACGCCAAAAACACGACCGCCCCCATAATATCTTCCGGCTGGCCGACGCGCCCCAGTTTGATCTTGCTCAACACCGAGGCTTTGAAGACCGGATCATCGAAATAAGGCCGGGTTAGCGGGGTTTCAAAGAAGGTGGGGGCGATGCTGTTTACCCGAATGCCGTGCGGGCCGAGTTCCACAGCAAGCGCCTTGGTCATCCCCTCAATTGCGTGCTTTGAGGCGCAATAAAGCGCGCGATTGGCCGCCCCCACATGGCCCATTTGCGAAGAAATGCTGATCACCGTGCCCCGCTTGCCCTCCGCCAGCATCCGGGTGGTCACGATTTGCGTGAGGCGGAAGACGGCATCGACGTTAAGGTCCATCACGGCGCGGTAATCGTCCGCCGTAACCTCCGCCATCGGTTTCGGGCGGTTGGTCCCTGCGTTGTTGATCAGAATATCGTATGCCGGGCGGGCGGCGAGGGCGGTTGCCACGGCCGCACTATCGCTCACGTCCAGCGCCAAACTTTCAGCCTGATCACCGCGCGCGGTGAGGGCGGACGCGGCTTCGGCAATTTCCGTTTCATTCCGCGCGACAAGGGTCACGAACGCCCCGGCTTCGGCCAAAGCCGCCGCAATCGCGAGCCCAAGCCCCCGCCCTGCGCCGGTCACGAGCGCGCGGCGGCCATTAAGGCGGAAAGAGGGTGTTTGGGGCAACGCGATCATGGGAAAATCTCCTTATTCAGCCGCCGTGGCATAGGGAATGTTGCGGCCACCATAGCGGCGCACGCGCACATTCGCTTGCTCGGCATGACCGGCAAAGCCCTCCAACATGCACAAACGCGAGCAATATTCGCCGATCAGCGCGCTGGCGCTATCGGTGAGCACGCGCTGATAAGTGCAGGTTTTCAGGAATTTCCCGACCCACAGACCGCCCGTGTAGCGCGCCGCCCCGCGCGTTGGTAGCGTGTGATTGGTGCCGATCACCTTATCGCCATAGGCCACATTGGTGCGCGGCCCTAAGAACAGCGCGCCGTAGTTGGTCATATGGGTCAAGAAATACTCCGGGTCTGCCGTCATCACCTGCACATGTTCGGAAGCGATCCGGTCGGCTTCGCGCACCATTTCGTCCACCGAATCGCACAGGATCACCTCGCCATAATCGCGCCAGGCCAGCGTGGCGATATCGGCGGTGGGCAGAATGGTCAGCAGCCGTTCAACCTCCGCCATTGTTGCCCGCGCCAGTTTTTCCGAATTAGTGATGAGGATGGCGGGGGAGTTTGGCCCATGTTCGGCTTGGCCCAACAGGTCGGTCGCGCAGAGTTCCGCATCGCAGGTATCGTCGGCGATGATCATGGTTTCGGTGGGACCGGCGAACAGATCAATCCCAACGCGCCCGAACAACTGCCGTTTCGCTTCGGCAACGAACGCATTGCCGGGGCCGACGAGCATATCGACCGGGGCGATGCTCTCGGTGCCAATCGCCATGGCCGCGACCGCCTGCACACCGCCGAGCACCAGAATTTCGTCGGCCCCGCCCATGTGCATCGCCGCCACAATCGCGGGGTGCGGGCCACCTTTGAAGGGTGGGGCTGCCGCCACAACCCGCTTCACCCCGGCAACCTTGGCGGTGACGACGCTCATGTGCGCGCTCGCCACCAGCGGATATTTTCCGCCCGGCACATAGCAGCCGACAGCATTCATCGGGATATTCTTATGACCCAGCACGACGCCGGGGAGGGTTTCCACCTCCACATCCTGAATGGCCGCGCGCTGGGCCTTGGCGAAATTCCGCACTTGCTCTTGCGCGAAAGCGATATCGCTCAAATCGCGCTTGCTGACTTTGGAGAGGGACGCTTCGATCTCCTGCTCGCTAAGGCGGAACTGCGTGGGGGCCCAATCGTCGAATTTCGCCGAAAGGTCGCGCGCGGCGGCATCACCGCGCGCTTGAATATCGGCAATAATTGCTTCCACCGTCGCCCGAACCTTGGCGTCCGAGTCGGCGCGCTGCTGGGCCGAGGCTTCCGCCCCTGTTTTAAGCCACCGTGCCATTCTTAGATTCCCCCATTGTGTGCGCGGTTGCGGCTGCCGTGGAGCAGCACGTTCATCCGGGCCATTACGTCCACGCCCATTTGCCGCGCGAGATCGATCATGTCGATAAACACCCAGTTTTCGGCGAGCAGCACGCCGTCGCGCCGCCAGAAATCCATCACCCGCATCGAAATCGGTTTGCCGGTGGGCGACAACCCCAGCACGCCGCTGCCGGTGTGGGTGGCGCGCACGCTCGGCCAGCCGGTGGAGCAAACATACTGCCGCTCGCCGAACCGGGCCTTATGGTTGCCGCCCTTGCGGTCGGGGAACGAGTCAAGAAACGGCCCCTGATGGAAGCTCTGAAACCCGCTGATGCCGCGCGCGGTGCCGATGCCCGCCGGGCCGTACCACATCATATCCGTGTGCCAATAGCGCTCCATCCCCATCGAGGCGAGGGACTTGCCGTCGTAACTGCGAAGGCCCGCGAACATGGTTTCGGTGAAGCGCAGGCTTTCCGCCCCTTCCGCCGGATCGACCGGGGCCAGCACCACCCCGTCGCGGCTGGCGGGGCCGGGGGTGGGGCCGACAATGCCGAACTGTGGGGCCAGCGGATAGCAGCCCGCTTGGCGCATCACCTCCAACAGATCCCAAAGAATATAGGCTTCCACCACGCGCCCGCCCTCGAAGCGATAGAACTCGCCAAAGCGGATATAAACGGGCGATCCCGTCGCCGGAATTCCCAGCCAATCGGCGGTGAAGGTGCCGAGATAATGGCCGCTGGCTGACACGAAATCATGGCCCTGATAGCTGCCCGCCAGCACTAAATCGTCCCGCCGCTCCAAATCGGGCACCGCCGTTAGCAGCGGTTGCCAAACGTCGCGGTGCAGGGCTGAAAGCCCCTGGACGTCATCGGTTGGGGCCTGGGCGTGCCAGAGAATATCGGTATCGAACAGCGGCGCTAGGGCGGTAGGATCAATGGCGGCGCGCTTGCGGTTGTCGCGCGCCAGAAGCTGGGCATAGCCGTGAACGATGGTGCGTTTGGCCGCGACGGGATCGAAGCTGGTCATGAATTTTTCCTTCTACGCGGGCAGGGCGATGCGGTCGCCGCTCACCCGGTCGAACAAATAATAAGCGCCGGGCATGGCCTCGAACGCGGAGGTCGCCCCCATCTCGATACGAAAGCCTTTGTCAGCCCGCGCGGTCACGAGGCGGGAGCCGAAGCGCTGGCTGACCAAGGTGGCATCGCCGAGCAGTTCCACTGAATAGACTTCCTGACGGAAATGGCCGTGCATCGGATCGACGAGGCGCAAATCTTCGGCACGAATACCCAGGACGACATCTTGGCGCGAGCCTTGGAAGGGCAGGGGAACGCTCACCCCGTCCGCGCGGAACTGGCCTTCGACAATATCGCCGTCGATCAAATTCATCGGCGGCGAGCCGATGAACCCGGCAACGAACAGATTGGCGGGATTATTGTAAATGTCCGTGGGCGTGCCGAGTTGGCGAATGCGGCCTTTTTCCATCACGGCCACTCTGTCGGCCAAGGTCATCGCCTCCACCTGATCGTGGGTGACGTAGATGGTGGTCACGTTCAGCCGGTGATGCAGGTGTTTGATTTCGGCGCGCATGGTAATGCGGAGCTTGGCGTCGAGGTTCGACAGCGGCTCGTCCATTAAAAAGCAGTTAGGCTGGCGCACGATGGCGCGCGCTAAGGCCACGCGCTGCCGCTGCCCGCCGGAAAGCGCTTTCGGTTTGCGCTCCAAAAACTCGGTGAGTTCCACCATGGCGGCGGCGGCGCGCACTTTGGCGTCATGCTCGGCGCTGGGAATGCCGCGCACTTTGAGCGGAAAGCGGATGTTTTCATAGACCGACAGATGCGCGTAAAGCCCGTAGGATTGAAAGACCATGGCAATGTCGCGGTCTTTCGGCTCCAGATCATTCACGCGTCGGTCGCCAATGAACACATCGCCGGAGGTTGGATCGTCCAGCCCTGCAACCATTCGCATACTGGTGGTCTTGCCGCAGCCAGACGGGCCGAGCAGTACGATGAACTCGCGGTCGGCAATATCGAGCGAGAGGCTGTCCACCCCCACGAACGAACCCCAGCGCTTGGTTATATTGGAAAAACGGATCGATGCCATCGCGGCGCTCCTTAACCCTTGACCGCGCCCTGCACCAACCCGGATACGAGCTGGCGCTGGAAGAACAGCACAAGGAAAATCAGCGGAATAGTGACCGAAACCGCGCCCGCGATGCCCTGCATCAGCTTATAGGCGTCGTCATCGGCATTGATGTAGGCGGAGAGGGCAGCGGTCATCGTCTGCTTATCGGCATTCATCAACTGCGAAGAGATAAGGAAATCATTGTAGGCGAGCAGGAAGGAGAACAGCCCCGTCGTGATAATCCCTGGCCACATCACCGGCACGATGACGCGGAAAAAGGCGCCCGCCCGCGTGCAGCCATCCACCAGCGCCGCCTCGTCCAAATCCTTCGGGATATTGGCGAAGAAGCTCCTCAGCATCCAAATCGTGAAGGGCTGGTTGATGGCGACCAGAACGATGATCAGTGTCTCGTAGCGGTTCCAAATGCCAAGCTCGGCAAAAGCCAGCTGATAGCCGGGCAGCAGCGTGGAATGGGGCAGGGCGCGGAACACCAAGGCCACCATCAGCAGCCAGAAGCCTAAGTTACCCTCGTAACGCGACAGCGCATAGCCCGCAAGACAGCCGATGCTGAGCGACACGCAGAGCACGCCCAGGGTAACAATCGCGGAGTTGAAGAACTTCACGTAAAACTGATCGACCACCCAAAGCTCGTGATAATTCTCCAGCGTGAACGGCGCAAACAGTTGCGGCGGCACCGAGAAGGCATCGACCGGCACCCGCACCGAAATAAGCGCCATCCACAGGAAGGGAAACGCCGCGAGGATCACCCACAGCCCGAGCCCAACGGCGAGCAACCCCGCAAGCGAGCGGCTGGATTTGCGTGCCATGATCAGGCTCCTTCCCGGTGTTGCCGCCACGTGCGGAGAATGAGGGGGATCAACAGCAGCAGAATACCCACCACCGTCAGCAGGGCGGCGGCGCTCGCCTTATGGAAATTCTGCTCGCCGTTCAGCAGGTAGTAGGTGAGATACTGCAAGGAACTCGCGCCTTGTCCGGCGGAGAACACCAAGATCGGCTCGAACACCCGGTAGGCATCCATGATGTGAATGAGGGTGATGAAGCTGAACAGCGGCGCTAAGTGCGGCATGATCACGTAACGCACGCTCTGCCAGCGCGACGCGCCATCGACCACCGCCGCCTCTACGGCATCTTGCGGCACGGTCTGCAAGCCCGCGTACAGCACGATGAAAGCGAAGGGCACCACGTGCCACAGCCCATAGAGAATCACCAAAAATCCGGTCGTAAAGGCATTTTGCAGGAAGTAGATTTTCCCAAAGCCCAAGGATTGCAGCATCACGGTAATCACGGCGTTATCGAGAAACAGCCATTTGATCGACAGCGCCCCCACCACCGGCGTAATCACGAAGGGCAGTAGGGAGGCGAAAATCAGCGGGCCTTTCAGCGGCCTCACCACCGCATGGACCCCGAGCGCGATGAGAAAGCCGAAGATCAGCACCAGCGGCGTGGTGATCGCCGTGTAGATCAGCGTGAAGCTGAGCGCGCCCCAGAACGGCAAGTTGGCAATATCGCCCCACACGCCGCCCGCGCGCTCGGCCCAGGATTGCGGTGCGCCAGTCACGGGGTTGAGGCGACGGTCTGCCGTAAACGCCCGCTCCATCCCGTCCACATCCAAGACCGAGAGGAAGTTTTTAAGGCCGTAGAATTCCCATACTTTCACTGGCTTGCCGGTTTCGTCCATCACCGGGCGCGGCTGCGTGCGGATGATGGTGCCGGTCGGCGTGCTTTGCTCGACACGCACCATTTCGGTCTTGGTGTAGGAGTTCCACAGGCTAAGGCCGATAACGCCGACCAAGGGCAGCGCAATGAGCAAGATCATCGCCACTACCGAAGGCAGCACGAAGCCGATGAGGGTTTTCAGGCGCATGATCGTGCATCCCATCCTTCTCGAAGCGCGGAGCGGCGTCGAGCGTAAGGGAAAACAGGGAGGCGGCGGGGGAAAACCGCCTCCCCCAAAGGGCGACGGTAGGGAGGGTTAACCCACGCCTATTTCAGATAGCCCTTTTCTTTGGCCGATTGCGTATAGGCACGGGTGGCTTCGGACAGGGCCTGTTCCGCCGTTTTGCGGCCCGCGAGATAATCGCCCACCTGTTGCCCAAGGGCGGCCAGCGCGAGGGAGAAATAGGGTTCGGTCGGAAAACCAGGGGCTTGCGCCGCTACCGACTCTTGCACGCCCTTAGAATATTCGCTGGTCGAAATGCCGGGGCGCAGCCAGTTGGCAAGGTCTGGCGCGGCTTTCATCGTATCGAGCTTGGTTGCTTCCATCAGCAGCAGAAACGCGGTTTCCCGGTCGCCCTTCATGCTGCGCGGCATCACGAACGCGTCCCAGAACTGCGTGGTCGCAGAAGGCGCTCCGGCACTAGCTCCCGGGGCGGCAGCAAACCCGACTTTGCCGACGACCTTGGAGACTTTGGCATCGTCCATCGCCGCCGCGCGGGTGGCCCAGAGAATGCCTAAGGCGGTGGTTCCCTGCTGGAAGGCGGTGGTCACGTCCCCCGTGGCAAGGCCGAGGGCGTTTGGCGACATGTAACCCACGAGATCTTTCATCGTGGCTAAGGTTTTGAGCGCTTCCGGGCTTTGAAATTTCGGTTCAGCCGAGCCATCGGCGAAGAATTTACCGCCTTCGGAGAGGTAGATATTGGTGAACTCATTGGCCAAATCCCAGCCGGGCTTATAGGCGGCGGAGAAGGGGTTTTCGACCGCACCAACCTCTTTCAGCTTTTTGGCCGCCGCCAAAACCTCGGCATAGGTTTTCGGCACGGGGATCTTATGCTGCTCCAGCAGATCTTTCCGGTAAAACAGATGCTGAAGGTTGGTTTGGAAGGCGATGCCATACACATCTTTGCCGATAGTGATCAGCATCGACGGTTGAAGATCGTATTTGGCTTTATATTTGCCGACCAGATCGGTCATCGGCTGCAAACTGCCATTGGCGGCGAGCGTGGTGAAAGAGCCGGTGCCGACCTGCGCCAGATCGAAGGGCGACGCCCCAGAGCCGAACGCCTGTTCCACCTCTTCCTTCAGTTGCGAGGTGAGCTTAACGTTCACCGTCAGCCCATCTTTGCCGCACGCCTTCATCGCCGTCGCCATATGGTCCAGCACGGGGAAGGAGTTGGCGAGCACGTTCACGGTGCCAGTGCGCCCCGTAAAGCCGCAGTCCGCCAGCACGGGGCCTGCCGCAAGCAGGGTGAGCGCGGTAACGCTGACAAGGGCGGATATCGAAACTCTTTTCATGAAACTGTCTCCGGTTAGCCGCCCACGGGCGGATCAGACTGCGTCCCTGTTCGGTAAAATCGGCACCGTTTGCCGGCGCGCTTCTGTCTCAACACCGCTTGCCGGTGCTATCTTCTCTCGGCCCCGCTGGGCGCGAGATTTTTGGGCAGAAAACCAGGGCTGCCCCTTCCTAACTCCAAAACGCTACGGGATTTTGACTACGTATGCAAGGACGATTGCAGCCCCCTTGTCCGTCCTTTTAACGCCGTGCCCACGCTCCCACTGTTTCCGAAAATATAGGCTCAACAGGGGGCGATGCGACCAGCTTGGAAGCCTTACGCGGAGTTTAGCGGACAGGCGAAAAGCCGCGATCAACTCTCTTCTTCCGCTCATTGCGATGCTTCCGCCAAATTTGAATACGAATGCATTAAGCAGACCCCTTTTTCTGACCCGGATAGGGCCTTGTTTTCGTCTCAGGATTAACGGCTAGTTCAAAGAGCAAAACCGCAGAGTTAATAAGTGGGCTAGAATGACGGGTGCGATGAAAACGGCTGATTCGGAGTGGATGCGCGCGATCAACCGCTTCCATGTGCTGGATTGTTTGCGGCGGCACGAGCCGATTGCGCGGATTGAACTCGCCCAACGCACGCACCTATCGCCCGCCACGATTTCGGCGATTGTGCAGGATTTACAAACCGAGGGCCTTGTGACCCTGGCTCAAGAGCAAGAAGAGATTAGCGGTCGCGGGCGGCCTAGGGTGATGCTGCGCCTAAACGCCGATGCGGCGGCGGTGTTGGGGGTCAACATCTCCTCCGACCGGCTCACGTTCAGCGTCGCTAACTTGAAGGCGGAGGAAGAGTACGCACTCTCGATCCCAGCGCAGCCGAAGCGGGACGGGGTTGCCGCCACCTTGGCGGTCATCGAAGCGGGGCTTCGGCGGGTGAGTGAGGAGGCGTCACTGCCGCTCAGCCAAATCGCCGGGGTTGGCATCGCGCTGCCGGGGATGATCGATGCCGCAAGCGGCATTTGCCATTGGAGCCCGCTGTTTGGCAACGGGCCGTTGCGCTTGGCCGAAGCGCTCAGTGAGGCCCTTGGGCTACCGTGTGTGATGGACAATGAAGCGCGACTCGTGGCGCTCGCCGAAGTGTGGTTCGGTGCGCCCGATCAGAGTGACAATTTTTTGGTGGTAACGCTCGATCAGGGCCTCGGCATGGCGATTGTCACGGGCGGCGAGGTGTTGCGCGGCGGCTTCGGGCTCGGCACCGAGTTCGGCCACACCCGCCACCGGGCTGAGGGGCCGCAGTGCCAATGCGGCAAACTCGGGTGCCTTGAAGCCTATACCGCTGATTACGCCATTGCCCGCTTGGCCGCGCCGTTCTTGCCGGATCAGCCGGGGGCCTTACCGCGTGATGTGCTCCCCTTCTTGTTACCAGTCAGGCGTAGAGTCTCGTTTCGTTATGTGTGTGGGTTGAGG
>NZ_JBILQX010000135.1:0-9751 GCF_044372965.1 Elstera sp.
TTGCCGCTAATCTGGTCCAGCACGTCGCGCACGGGGCAGTTGGCGGCGTTGAAGTCTTGTTTTTGCCAGGAACAGAGACGGGTCGTAAGATTGGCGCTATCGGGCATAGGGGGTTCCTTCGCTGTTCCCTGGGCACCGAAAACTGCCGCCTTCCGCGTGCCGTATATGGTCTCTATTCTAGGCTTACTCACGAAACGAGACCAGAGGAAACCGCCTATGACCTCCCCCGCCCCGCGCCTTCTTATCACCGCCGCCAGCGGCCAATTGGGCCGCCTTGTTGTCGCTCGGCTGCTGAGGAGCGTTCCAGCGGCGCAGATCGCCGTTGCCGTTCGCTCCGAAAAAGCCGCCGCTGAATTTTCGGCCCTCGGTGTGACCGCCCATATCGCCGATTACACCCAGCCCGCCACGCTGGAGGCCGCCTTTGCTGGGGTGGATCGGCTGCTGCTGATTTCCTCCAGCGAGCTTGGCCAGCGCTTCCCCCATCATAAGAACGCCATCGACGCCGCCAAAAAGGCGGGGGTGAAGCTGATCGCCTATACTAGCGTGCTGCACGCCGATCGCTCGCCGCTGGGCCTTGCCGAGGAGCATCGGCAGACGGAAGCCGCGCTGGCCGCCTCGGGCGTGCCCTTCACCCTGCTGCGCAATGGCTGGTATACGGAAAACTATTTGGCCTCGCTGCCGTCGATTCTGGCGCACGGCGCGCATTTCGGTTGCGCCGGTGACGGGAAAATCTCTTCCGCCCCCCGCGCCGATTATGCCGATGCCGCCGCTGCGGTGCTCGCGTCCACAGCGGATCAGGCGGGCCAAGTTCATGAACTGGCCGGGGATAGCGCCTATACGCTGGCAGACTTCGCCGCCGAAGTCGCCCGTCTCACGGGTAAGCCAATCGCCTATCAGAACCTGCCGGAAGCGGATTTCAAAGGCGCGCTGCTGGGGGCTGGGCTGCCGGAGCCGATTGCCGAACTGCTGGCCAATTCCGATACGGGCGCATCGAACGGCGCACTGTTCGATGATAGCCATACCCTCAGCCGCCTGATCGGTCGGCCCACGGAGCCGCTGGCCGTAACCCTCGCGGCGGCGCTCAAAGGCTAAAGCCGCGCGCGGCTTGTGACGGGGCGGGAAACCGTCTACCGAGAAGGGGTTCTTCCCGTTTGTGAGCCGCCGATGCCCCCCACCCCATCCCTTGATCCCCTCCTCGTCCGCTTTGCGATTGCCCTTGCCATCGGCCTGCTCGTCGGGCTCGAACGCGGGTGGCAAGCGCGGACGGGTGAGGAGGGGGCCAGGGTAGCGGGGGTTCGAACCTACGCGATCACAGGCCTCCTCGGCGGGGTCTGCGGCGGCTTGGTGCCGCTCACCTCCCCCACCGTTCTGGGCCTGGGGATGCTGGGCTTCGCGCTGGTCTTCGGGGCGTTTCACTGGCGCGTGGCCCAGGAAAGCCGAAATTATAGCGTGACGGGCGCTATCGCCGGGCTGCTCACCTTCGCGCTCGGGGCCTATGCCGTGCTCGGGGTAATCCAGATTGCCATTGCGGGCGCGGTAGCATTGACCATTCTGCTCGCCTTAAAGCAGCCGCTGCATTCCTGGGTGCGAAAGCTGACGTGGGAGGAAGTCCGGGCGGGCCTTGTGTTGCTGGCCATGAGCTTTCTGTTTCTGCCGATCCTTCCCAACCATCCAATCGACCCGTGGGGTGCGATTAATCCGGCGGAAATTTGGGTTCTCGCCATTATCATCGCCGCCCTGTCCTTCGTTGGCTATGGCGCGGTGCGGCTCCTGGGGGAGCGCAGCGGGATTGCCCTCGTGGCGCTCGCGGGTGGGCTATCGTCGTCGACGGCGGTGACGGTCACGCTAGCGCGGCTCTCCAAAGGCAAGGACAGCGGCGCGCCGGTTCTGGCCGGCGGGATTCTGCTGGCCTCCACGGTGATGCTGGCGCGCGTCTTCCTCGTCGCCGCCGCGCTCAACCGCGATCTGCTGGCGCCGCTCGCCGTGCCGCTCGGGGCGGCGGCGCTGGTGTTTCTGGGAGCCGCTGGTTTTTTGCTCTTGCGACCCAGCCCCGCTGGCCCTGGTACGGCGCTAACCCTAACGAATCCGCTGGAACTGGGCGTTTCCTTGAAACTTGCCGGGTTTATTGCCGTCACCATGCTGCTGGCGAAACTCGTTGTCGGCCAATTCGGCGATGCTGGGCTGTATTTGCTCGCCGCAACCTCGGGCCTTGCCGATGTTGACGCGCTCACCCTCTCCCTCGCCCGGATGAGCGAAACCAGCCTTAGCGTCCAAACCGCCGCCATCGGCATCGGAATTGCGGTAACGACGAACACGATTTCCAAAGCGACAATGGCAGGGATTCTGGGGGCGCCCCGGCTGGGATTGATCGTCGGCGGCGTCAGCGCCGCCGCCATTGCCGCCGGGGCGTTAGCCCACGCCCTGAGCTAAGCCCGGTCCGCCACCTGGAAGCCCTGCCAGAACGGGTCGCGGTCATCGACATAAATCGTATTCAGCCCCGTCACCCGCGCCCAGCCACCAATCGACGGAATGATCGCCGGACGCCCGGCCACCTCGGTTTCCGCCACAACGCGCCCGGTGAAGGTGGAGCCGATGATGCTTTCGTGAATGAAATCCTCGCCAACCCCCAAACGGCCCGTGGCGTGCAGTTGCGCCATGCGGGCGGAGGTGCCGGTGCCGCAAGGGGAACGGTCGATGGCTTTATCGCCATAGAAAACAGCATTGCGCGCCGTGCCGGTGAGCGTCTTCGCTTTGCCGGTCCACAGAACATGGGTGAGTTTGTTCAGCGCCGGATTGGTCGGATGCACGATTTGGTGCGTCGCATTAAACGCCGTGCGCAGTTTGGGGCTCAGCGCCAGGATTTCCGAGGGTTGCAAATCGTCGAGATCGGCGTACCCCGGTTGCGGCTCGACAATGGCATAGAAATTTCCGCCAAACGCCGCATCGACCTTGATAGGCCCAAAGCCCGGCAGATCGACGGCATAGTCGCGCCCCAGCAGGAAGGACGGCACATTGGTGAGCGTGACGCTCTCAACATACGGACCGTTCATTTCGTAACGCGCTTCGACGAGCCCCGCTGGCGTGTCGAGCTTCAACAGCCCCGGTTCGCGCGGCGTAATCAACCCGTGCTCGATGATCGTCGTCACCGTGCCGATGGTGCCATGGCCGCACATGGGCAGGCAGCCGGAGGTTTCAATGAAGAGAATCGCGACATCGCAGTCGGGCCGCGTCGGCGGGTAGAGAATCGAGCCCGACATCATATCGTGCCCGCGCGGCTCGAACATGAGACTGAGGCGAATCCAATCAAATTCCTCCAAGAAATGCTGACGGCGCTCGAACATGGTCGCGCCTTTCAACACGGGGATCGAGCCCCCCGTGACCACGCGCACCGGGTTGCCGCAGGTGTGACCGTCGATACAGAAAAACGTGGAGCGGGCCATATCAGAACCTCTGCGCGGAGAAAGGGGTCAAATCGAGCGGGGTCGGTAAATCCATCACCTGCGCCGCGATGATTTCGGCGGTGATGGCGGCTTGCGTCAAACCATAATGGCCGTGGCCAAAGGCATGCAACACGCACGGTGAGCGGCGCGAGGGTCCGATCACCGGGAGCGAATCAGGGATCGACGGGCGAAACCCCATCCAGCGCGTGCCGCCCTCGAACCGGCCTTCGGGCAAAAAGCGGCGCGCGCGGTTAATCAGAGCATCAACGCGGGCATAATTGGGCGCGGCCTTCAGCCCAGAAAACTCCACGGCACCGCCCAGCCGGTCGCCGGTATCCAGCGGTGAAATCACAAACCCGTGGCCTTCGAACAGCACCGGGCGGGTCAGGCCCAAGCTGCCCGAAGCGAGCGTTACATTGTACCCGCGCTCGGTATCCAGCGGCACCGCATCGCCGACCTGCGCTGCAAGCCGCTTCGACCAGGCCCCAGCGGCGAGAATGACGCGGTCAGCGGTGAGGATTTCGCCCGTACTCAGGGTCACGGCGGCACTTTGTGCATTGACCGTCAGAAAATCGGCTTCCGCCAAAACCAGGCGTGCACCGCGCGCAAGCGCCGCTTCCCCCAGCGCCCGGGTAAGATCGGCAGGGTCCGAGACATGCGCCCCCGTGGGATACCACAGCCCGCCCGCAACGCCCCCGGCGGCCAACGCCGGTTCCAACTCGATTACGACCGCCCGGTCTAAAAGCTGCGCCGGAATCGCGTGGCGATGCTGATGCGTGGCAAGGATCGCCATTGCGCCACTTATCGCGGGATCGTCCCAAACGGTCATAAGCCCGCGCGGGCGCAGATGGTTCGACAAGCCGAGGCGGGCGAGCCGATCTTCCCAGGCGCGCAAAGCTTGGCCGTTCAACGCGACTAAGGCGGACGTACCAGCCGCAAGCGCCTGCGGACGGCTTGCCCAGAGAAAGCGCAGCAGCCAAGGCGCAAGTTTCGGCAGATAACCGGGGCGAATAGCGAGCGGCCCCAGCGGGTCCATCAGCCAGCGGGGCAGATTACGCCAGGCTTTCGGCGAGGCCAGCGGCAGAATATCCACATGGGCGATCCATCCGGCATTGCCCTGCGAGGCCCCGGCGGCAATCCCCCCTGGATCGACCAGCGTTACCGCACAGCCCGCGTCCAGCAGTGCATGGGCCGTGGTGACGCCGATAATCCCGGCCCCAATGATGACAACCCGCATCCGCCCCCCTATTCCCTATGGTGTTAAGGGGGTTTCCCTCCGAACCCCAGGGAAAGCCTCGGAAAAAAACCCCCTTACGCGAAAAGGCGAGACCGGCGAACCGGCCCCGCCCCGCTCACGTTTCCTTAAACGCTCGGCAGGCCCACATCCGGCAGTGCCGGGCGGTTAGCGAGCGCTTTTGCCATCATCGCTTCCACCTCGGCGCGTTCGGCTGCATCCAAAGCTAGGCGGGGCGGACGGGTTAGATCGGTACCCCGGCCCACAATGTGCTCGCACAGTTTGATGCACTGAACGAGGTCCGAGCGCGCATCCAAGTGCAGGAGGGGCATGAACCAATCGTAAATCGGCATCGCCTCGGCAAGGCGGTTGTCGCGGACGAGGCGGAACAGGGTTTCGCCTTCGCGCGGGAAAACGTTGGACATGCCCGACACCCAGCCGACGGCACCCAGCGCGACGCATTCCAGAACCACATCGTCCAAACCGCAGAACGGGATAAAGCGGTCGCCGGTCATGTTACGCACATCGACCAAACGGCGGGTATCGCCCGAGGATTCCTTGAAGGCGACGATGGTTTCAACGTCCGCCAGCGTCGCCAGCATCGCCGGGGTCACGTCGGTGCGGTAGGAGGGCGGGTTGTTGTAAATCATGATCGGCAAATCGCTCGCCGCCGCGACGGTGCGGAAATGCGCCAGGGTTTCGCGCGGTTTGGCCGGATAGACCATCGGCGGCATGACCATCAGCCCGTTCGCGCCCTTGGCTTGCGCCAGTTTCGCCGTTTCCGCCGCAAAGACTGGCGTATATTCGGCAACGCCGACGATCACCGGCACGCGGCCCCTGGCGGTGCTGGCCGCCAACGCGATCAATTCCCCCTTCTCGGCGCGGGTGAGTGAGCAATTCTCCCCCACCGTCCCGCACATGACGAGGCCCGATACGCCATCGCGGATGAGCGCTTCGATCACCCGGCCTGTCGCCTCAAGATCCAGCGTGAAATCGGCGTGAAACTGCGTGGTAACAGCGGGGAACATGCCGCGCCAGGTTTTACGGGGATCAGACATCGCAAGGAGCCTCCGAGGTGGATTTGATTTATGTCGACATCTTGTATTCACGAAATTCGCCCGTCAACCCCTCCCGTCAAGGGTTGTCGACAAACTGCATCGATTTCCGTTAGGATCGACGTGAAACTAGTGAAAGAGGGCGGTGTATGCGGAGTAGATTGGATGACGGGCAGGCCGATGCGCCCTCTCCCCGCAGCCCGGTGCCACGCGGAACCGCCTCACCCGTCATTTATGACGCGCTGAAGCAGGATATTCTGAATCTCACGCTGTCGCCCGGCCACCCCTTGGACGAAACCGGCCTGTCCGAGCGTTTCGGCACGTCACGCACGCCCGTTCGGGAAGCGCTGGTCCGGCTGGTGGCGGAAGGCCTCGCCTCAACCCTGCCGAACCGTAACACCATCGTCGCCGTGCTCGATTTCGCGAGCCTACCGCCTTATCTGGACGCGCTGACGCTAATGTATCGCGTCTCAACGCGCCTTGCTGCTGAGCGGCGCACAGCGGCGGATCTGGATGCCATCAGCGCGGCACAGGCCCGTTTTGCCGAGGCGGTTGCGCGCGAAGACGCTTTGGCGATGCTACACACCAACCGCGATTTTCACCTTGCCATCGCCGCCGCTGGGCAGAATCCTTATTACACAGAGTTTTTCTCCCGCCTGCTGAACGAGGGCATGCGCCTGCTGCGCCTCTATTACCGGCGCTTTGATGACCGCTTGCCACCGCGCTATGTTGATGAGCATGATGGGTTGATTGAGGCCATCGCTATGCAAAACCCCGATTTAGCCGAAGTTCTGGGCGGAGAGCACGCCGTTCAAATCGTCACGCAGTTGCAAAGCCTCATGGTGCCGAACCTCGGTGCCCATATTACCCTAACGGCCCGAAGCGCCTAGCAATCGCTCATTTTCGCGCGCAAGGCTAATTATTATGGAAATTTTGAGCAACATTTAAACATGGTTTCGTGACAATATCCAGTAAAGCGCCTTTTTTTTGCCAACCCGACCAATTTAAGTAATCTTATCGCTCAAAATAGTGCACACTCCTCAAGAGCATATCTTGGTACCTACCTCAACAAACATCCAAAGCGGACGCTTTGAGCTGTGGGCGAGTGCTCAGGGAGGGATAATGCCGTATCGCCAACAACGGCAGCTTCCGTGGGAGGCTGATCATCATGCGCCCACAATTACCAACTTCGGCGATCAGGTTTTCGGGGCACTCCCCCAAAATTTGTGGCGGCAGATCGAACCCCATTTTGTTAAGGATGTTGCCCTACGCCAACACAGCAGCCGCCTTGGCGCACTCACCGCTTTCCTCGGTCATCACGCGGGGCAAGAGGATAGCGGTTGGTTGGAGCGTCTCGCCGAAGCCGCCGTTTTGCACGACGTTGGCAAAACCCGGCTTGATCCGACAATTCTTGGAAAAGGACGGGATGTTTCGAGCGCGGATTTGGATCATATCCGCAACCACGCGCCCCTTGGGGCCGAGTTGCTCGAAACCCATGGCGGTGAGCCTTTCGGGTTAGCGGCGATCGTGGCGCGCTATCATCATGAAGCCCACGATGGTTCGGGCTATCCGCACGGCTTGATCGGCGATGCCGTGCCGCAGGAAGCGCGGATTGTCGCCCTCTGCGATGTTTATGACGCGCTCCGCTCGCCCCGGTCCTATAAGCACGCCATGGAGCATGATCACGCGATGCGAATCATCCTTGGTGGCGATAATCGCACCCGTCCGCAACAGTTCGATCCGTATCTTTTGGCCGTGTTCGAACGGCATAGTGCGGCAATTGCTAAGCTCTATCACCGCAACTAAGGGCGGTCTGAGCAGGTCGGCCTTGACGGATTCATATATTTCTGTAATTCTCGATATATGGAAAATAACGTCGCTCTCTTAGCCCTGTCGGCCCTCGCCCAAGAAACGCGCCTCGCCGCGTTTCGGTTGCTGGTTCAGCACGAACCCGATGGGCTGCCCGCTGGCGAGTTGGCCCGCCTCCTTGATGTTCCGCAAAATACGCTCTCAACCCACTTGGGTTTACTGGCGCGCGCCGATCTTGTGACCGCCAACCGCGACGGGCGCGTTATTCGTTACCGCGCGCACTTGGCCAGTGTTGAGGGCTTGGTTTTGTTTCTTTTGACCGACTGCTGCCAAGGCGAAGCTGCGCTCTGCGGCTCCATTCTCTCGGCTCTCTCCGCCTCGCCGTGTCACCCAAAAACCTGCTAGGAGGCATCATGTCTCGTGCGTTCACTGTACTGTTTCTGTGCACCGGCAACACGGCGCGCTCTATTCTCGCAGAAAGTATCTTGAGGCATGAGGGGGGTGGACGATTTCAGGTCTTTTCGGCTGGAAGCCAACCCAAGGGCCATGTTCATCCGCTTGCGCTGAAACTTCTTGCAGCCGAGGGCTATCCAACCGAAGGACTACGCTCCAAAAGTTGGGATGAATTCGCCGCCCCCGGCGCACCGCAGATCGATTTCATCTTCACCGTCTGCGATAATGCCGCCGGTGAAGTATGCCCAATTTGGCCGGGCATGCCCATGACGGCCCATTGGGGCGTAGATGATCCGGCAGCGGTAACGGGAAATGAGCTTCAGTGCGAAGCTGCCTTCGTAACCGCTTTCAAACAACTTCGGCGGCGTATTTCGGTTTTCGCAGCCTTACCGCTTGCATCCCTCGACAGGCTTGCACTGCAAAAGCAATTAAGTGCCATCGGCCAGGATAGCGACCGCACGGCACCGCTAACCCACGCCTAAATACCGCGCGAGCGTGGGAGCATCTTCGGCCAGTGTAGCGCTCGTCGCCCGATGTACAATGCGGCCCCGCTCCAAAATAATCGCCTGATCGGTCATGGGAAGGATTTTGCGCGCGTGCTGCTCGACGATAATCCCCGCCATGCCTTCGGTGCGGAATAGCCTCGTCAGCGCCCGCATCACATCGTCCACGATCACCGGGGCTAGCCCTTCGGTTGGCTCGTCCAGAAGCAAAAGGGCCGGGTTCAGCACCAGCGCCCGCCCGATGGCGAGCATCTGCTGTTCACCCCCGGAAAGCTCTTCGCCTCCCCGGCGGCGATAGTCGGCTAAGCGAGGGAACAGGGTGAACACCCGCTCCGGCGTCCAGGGGCCGGGCCGGGCGACCGCCGTTAGGTTTTCCAGCACGGTGAGCGAGCGAAAAATACCGCGCTCCTGCGGCACCCAGCCGATCCCGGCGCTCGCGCGGCGTTCCGGCGACCAGCGGCTGATATCGGCCCCGCCCCAGGTGATCCGCCCGGCGCGGAGCCCGGTCAGTCCCAGAATCGTTTTCAGCAGCGTGGTTTTCCCAACGCCATTGCGCCCCAATAGGGCGATTGCCTGACCGGCGGCGAGGCTGAACGAAATCTCCGACAGAATTGAACCTTCGCCATACCCTGCCGCGACACCCTCTACCTGCAACAGCATCCTCAGCCACCCGCCTCCGCAGTCTTCGCCCAGCCCGTCCGCAACCAACGCCGGGCGCGCAAAATCGCGTCGGGCATGGTTAGATCTTGGGCGAGTCCCGCCGCAATCCCGCTGGCCAAAGCGCAGCCCGTTCCGCGCCGCGCGCCGGGTAAGCGGGACGCGCTAAACCAGCGCGTGTTAGTCGGGCTAATGAGATAATCGGCCACCGCATCACCGGGCAAATGCCCCCCTTTCAGCAAAACCGCCTGCGTTCCGGTTTGCACCAATGCCTGAGCCTGTGCAACCATCGCACGCCGATTGGGAGCTTCGGGCACCTGGAGCAAAAAGCCCGCCTCGGGCAGATTGGGCGTCACCAAATTTGCGCGCTGCCACAGCGGACCAAATCCTGCCACACCTGCGGACGCATCGTGCAAAACCCCGCCCGCGCTGGCGCTCAACACAGGATCAAGAATAATCGGCGCATCGGGACACATCTGCATGAGAAGGTCGGCGACAAGCGTCGCCGCCGCAACGCTCGGCAGCATACCGATTTTCACCGAGCCGATAGGCCCAAGGCTGGCCGCCGCCATGATCTGCGCCTGAAGCATCTCCGGCGGC
>NZ_JBILQX010000136.1:0-9746 GCF_044372965.1 Elstera sp.
GCAAGGCGACGGCACGCACCGGGTTTCCCTCGATCAAGTCATCGAAACCATGCGCCAAACCGGCCACGATATGATGAGCAAATACAAGGAAACCGCCCAAGGCGGCCTCGCGGTGAATGTGGTGGCCTGTTAGCCAGCATCGGTAAAGGAGGGGCTTTGCCCCTCGCCCCACTCAAGGGGCCGCGGCCCCTTGAGAATCCGCGTTTTGGGATTTCACCAAAAGAATAAAATAAACAGGTTTTATTATGGGAATGCCAAGGGGTAAGCCCCTTGGCTAAGGGGTGTCCGCGCGCGTTTGACGCGCAGAGCGCATCGGGGCAACGCCCCTGACAGGCCTTAGATAACGCTTTCTTCCTCCGCCAAATCTGCCGCCTGACGGTCGCGGCCCAGGAGCCGTCCGAGGGCATGGAAGCCTTTTTCCACATCGGCGCGGCAGCGGGGCGTTCCGAGGGCCAGACGAATCCCGTCGCTGACCGTGCGACCGACACAAAAGGCGGAGGTTGGCGAGAGAATCACCCCTTCGCGGCGGGCGGCGGGAATCAACACATCGTCGCGCCAGCCTTCGGGCAGATTAAGCCACATATGATAGGCGTTGGGATGGCAGGCACGCGGGCTGAGGCCGTAATCTGCCAGCGCCCGGCGGGCGATGGCTTGGCGGGCCGCGCCTTCGCTGCGTTTTTCGGCAACCAGCCGTTGCGCCGTGCCATCGTTTACCCAGCGCTTGACGATTTCGGCCATCAGCGGCGGGGCCATCCACACGGTCGTGCGCACGCCGGTGGCAATCCGCGCCGCAGCCTCCGTTGGGGCAACCAGCGCGCCGATGCGCAGGCCCGCGGCGAGGCTTTTAGAGGTTGAGTTGAGATAATAGACCTGATCGGGCGCGTAGCTGCGCATCGGCAAGGGCGCTTCCGGGACGAGGAAGCCGTACACATCGTCTTCGAGCACGGCAACGCGATGGCGTTGCGCCAGCGCCGCGATTTCGGCCCGGCGCTGGGCGCTCCAGATAATCGCCGTGGGGTTTTGCAGGGTCGGCATGCAGTAGAGCGCTTTCACCAGCCCTTCGCGGCAGGCGGCGTCGAAGGCGTCGGGGAGAATGCCCTCTTCGTCCGAGGGCAGGCCCTTGATGCGTAAATGCATGAGCCGCGCCGCCGACTTCAACCCGCCATAAGTGAGGGCGTCGCAAGCAATCGTATCACCCGGCGCTGCCACCGCCGAGAGCGCCATCAGCAGCGCGTGCTGCGCGCCGGAGGTGAGAAACACGGTTTCCGGTTCGGGCTCAAAGCCGGGGCGGGCAATGAAGCGCGCCATCGCGGCGCGATGATCGGCCATTCCGAGGTGCGGTTGATAGGCGAGGAACGGCTCGACCCCGCCTTGCAAGCCAATCTCGGCCAAAGTTTCGCGCAGGGCTTCCGCCTCGCCACCCGAATTATTCGCAGAAACATTGATCGCGAGATCGATCAGAGTGTCACTATTGCCCAAGGCCTGCGGCGGAACCGCTTCCAGGCGCGGGCGCACGAAGGTTCCCCGCCCCACCTCTCCACCGATCAACCCGCGTTTTTCCGCCTCCGAATAGGCGCGCGTTACCGTCCCCACGGTGACTTTCAAGCGATAGGCCAGATCGCGGTGCGTCGGCAGCCGCGTACCGCTGGGCAGCCGATTTTGCTCGATATCCGCCGCCAGCGCATCGGCAATCGCCTTATAGCGCGGTCCGCGAAAGCGGCTGAGGTCGGGCACCCAAGCATCCTCCGACCGGGCTGAAACCAACGGGCCTGCACTGCGGGGGGCGGGATCGAGCAAAGCGGTCATAGCAGTCTCCTTATGGCCCAAGCTTAGCCGCCGGAGGGGGCCGTGTCGAGGGTCATTGTCACCATCTAAACAAAACAATAATCAAAATTGTTACCATATTTTACCAAACAATTTTGTCCTCAGGACAATTTATCCCTCGACAGCCCCCCAAAAACGGGTCGAGATAGAGACACTTGCCGCTAATTGTATCTGTAAGGAGACAGACAATGGCCACGAAAATGGTTTATATTTCCCCCGCCGATGCCGCTTGCTGCGCCAAAGACACCCGCGCCTCGGCCCCCGCGACCGTTTTCGGCAAAGCCCTGCGTCTACTCGCCTTGCCGATCTTAGCCCTTGCGCGCTTCAACCGTAGGGCCCGCTTGCGCCCTCAGCCGCACGAGGTTCCCGATCATCTGCGCCACGATCTTGGTTTAGAGGACATAAGGGGACAAAGCCCCTTGCGGGAGACCCACAATGTCCGCTTTCCTGACTGGAGCTAATCCGGACCGGGCTGGGCAAGCGCTGTGGCCGATGTGGTCGCAGCGCTGGCTCGCCCCCACCCGCCGCCCGCCTTTACCGCAGGAAACCGCCCCGATGAGTGAGACAATCGCCCCGATATTCCCGGCAACGGAAGATTTGTTCCGCAGCGACGCCTATCGCACCGAGGGCGACGCCCAGGTTCTTGCCATCACGGCAACGGAAACGGGGGCTGAAATCCTGTTGGATCGCACGCTGTTCTACCCGAATGGCGGCGGCCAACCGGGCGATACCGGCGTGATTGTCTCCCCTGCGGGCGATGAAATTCGCATTCTCGACACGCGCAAAGGGGCCGCGCCGGGGACGATTGTTCACCTGACCGCGCCGCTTCCGGCGCTTGTGGCGGGGGACACAGTGCAGATGCGGCTCGATTGGCCGCGCCGTCATCGGCTGATGCGCATGCACACCTGCCTGCATCTTCTCTCCTCGGTCATTCCGGCGGGGGTGACGGGCGGGCAAGTGAACGAGGATAAGGGCCGCTTGGATTTCGATATCGGTGAGTTGGTGCTGGACCGCGACGCGATTGAAGCCCAGCTCAACGCCCTGATCGCGGGCGATCATCCGGTCGGGCAGCGCTGGATTTCCGATGCGGAGCTAGACGCCAACCCCGGCCTCGTTAAAACCATGTCGGTGCAGCCGCCGCGCGGCGCGGGGCAGGTGCGCCTGATCGATATTCCCGGCGTCGATCTACAACCCTGCGGCGGCACCCATGTGGCGCGCACCGGCGAAATCGGCCCGGTTCGGATCGAGAAAATCGAAAACAAAGGCAAACGGAACCGGCGTGTGGTTCTGGCCTTCCTTGAAGCGTGAGGATGGAATGAGTTTGGATCTTTCGCCGGTCACGCTGACCGGGCGGCGCGTTAAACTAGCTCCCCTAACCGCCGCGCACGGCCCCGGCTTGCAAGAGGCCATCGGCACCGCGCCCGTGTTCCGCTACTTCGGCGGCCTGCCCGCGCAGGATTCCGCCGCTGTCCCTGAGTTTTTGAAAGTCGCCGAAGGTATGGTCGCGGCCAAAACCGCCATTCCCTTCTGCACGCTCGACGCGGAAACGGGCCAGCCCATCGGCTCCACCCGGTTTGGCAATATCGATGCGGCCCATAAGCGCGTCGAAATCGGCTGGACCTTCATCGTCCCCGACCGCCAGCGCAGCGGGGCCAACCGCGAAGCCAAATATTTGATGCTGCGCCATGCCTTCGAAACGCTGGGCTGTATTCGCGTCGAACTCAAAACCCATCACCTCAATCAGCAGTCGCGCACGGCCATTGCCGCCCTGGGCGGGGTTCAAGAGGGGATTTTGCGCAATCACATGATTATGAGCGACGGCAGCCTGCGCCATTCGGTCGTGTTTTCCATCCTGCCCGACGAATGGCCCGCTGTGAAAGCGCGCCTTGAAAGCCAGCTCTACCCCGATGGAGAGATTCCTGCATGACCCGCGCCTTACCCCTCTATCAGGTCGATGCTTTCACCGCCGAACGGTTTCGCGGCAACCCCGCCGCCGTGATGCCGCTGACCGAGGCGCTGCCGGACGCGCTGATGCAGGCCATCGCTGCCGAAAACAATCTGTCGGAAACCGCTTTCCTCCAGCGCCGCCCTGGCGCTTCGGTCGAGTATGACATTCGCTGGTTCACGCCCGCGCTGGAAGTGCAACTCTGCGGTCACGCCACGCTGGCCAGCGCCGCCGTGGTGTTCGAAAAGCTGGAGCCGCAGGCGACGCGCGTCACCTTTCACAGTCTGAGCGGCCCGCTTTACGTGGAGAAAACCACGCTGCCTACCGGGGCTCAGGGCTATGCGCTCGATTTTCCGCGCGATGTCCCGGAGACGGTCGAGGATGCGGCCTTGCTGGCCCAGGTCTCGGACGCCTTCGGGGGCCTAGAGGTGCTCGACCTCCTGTGCAGCCCCACCGCCGCCTATCGTCTCGTGGCGCTGGTGAAAGATGCCGCAACGGTGGCAACTGCAAAGCCCGATCTGATGAAAATTGCCGCTATCAATCACCGCTCGGTGTCCTTAACCGCAGCGGTAGATACCGATGAAGTCTCGCTGACGGCAGCGGGCAACGGCGATCATACGGATGTGGATTTTGTCAGCCGGATGTTTGCCCCCAAGGCGGGGATTCCAGAAGATCCCGTGACGGGCTCGCTCCACTGTATCCTCACGCCCTATTGGGCCGCCCGCCTGGGCAAGACGAAACTCTACGCCCGCCAACTCAGCGCCCGGCGCGGCGATCTGTGGGTGGAAGATACGGGCACACGCACGATCCTCGCCGGGCAAACGGTCTTCGTGTTGGAAGGGGCGATGCTCGTTTAGGCAGAACCCTCCGCGATAAAATCCCCGAGTGCCTGCGTCACCGCCTCGGGCGCTTCTAAGGTCATAAGATGGGCGGCGTTACGGATCGTTAGGAACCGCGCCCCCGGAATTTTCCCCGCCATCCGCTCAACCCCCTGGGGCGGCGCTTGCCGGTCGTGTTCGCCCGCAAGGCAGAGCACCGGCATCGTGAGCCCCGCCAAAGCCGCGCGCCGGTCGAAGGTGACGAGGCAGGCAAGCGCGGCGCGGTAGGCGGCTTCGTCAATCCGCGCCATCGCTTCCACACACGCGGCGATCAGGTCGGGCGCGGTCGTCGGCAAACAAAGATCGGCGACCAGGGCCGGGGCTAGGTCGGCTAAGCGCTGCCCGGCATCCAGCGGCCCGAGGCGCTCGGCCAGAAAAGTGCGCTGAAAGCTGCCATCGGCGCTCCCGAACATCGCCGAACTGCCGATGAGCGTGAGCGAGCGGCAGCGCGTAGGCGCGGTCGCCGCCAGTTCCAGCGCCAGCATGCCGCCCATCGAATGACCGACCAGATGCGCCGTGGCGATCTTCTGCGTATCGAGAAACTCGGTGAGGGCCGCAGCCAAACCGGCAAAGCTCATCGGCTGCCCATCCCAGGGCGCGCCGCCGTGGCCGGGCATCTCCCAGGCATGGCAGGGAATGCCTTGGGCGTGGAGCGCCTCGATCTGCGGCGTCCAGCAGTACCGATCCAAGCCAAGGCCGTGCAGAAACACCACAGGCGTCGCTGAGTTCATGAAACCCTCCCTAAGCTCTTATTTTTCTTAACTGATCGGCGGTGGGCAGCGATTTTCCGACAGAACCCGCCCCGCAAGATAGAGCGAACCGCAGATGAGCACGCGTGCGCCCATCGCCCGGTCGGCAAAATCGCGCAAAGCTTCCGACACCGAATCGACCGAGGCCGCATCGGAAAAACCCACGTTCTGCGCGATTGCCGCCAACCGATCCGCCGGAACCGAATTGGCTTCCTCGGGAATGGTGACGGTGCGGATAACCTGCGCATGGGGCTGCAACGGTGCCAGAAACCCGCGCGGGTCTTTCGAATCGATCATGCCGACGACGAGGAACAGGGGCCGGTCGCGCCAGGCTTGCAAAGTGACGGCCAAAGCCTCGCCCGCGCCGGGGTTATGGCCCCCATCGAGCCACAGCTCGCAGGTGTCGGGCAGCAGATCGACCAACGGTCCATTGATCAACCGCTGCATGCGGGCGGGATGCTCCACCCGGCGCACGCCGTCGGCCAAGGAAACCGTGGTGATCTTCTGGAAGCGTTTGCGCAGTTGCAGGGCACAGGCCACCGCCGCCCCGGCGTTTTCGATTTGATGCGCGCCGAACAGAGCGGGTTTGGGCAGCAGCAGGGTGCCGATATCATCCTGATAGCGCAGCCCTTCCGGGCAGCTTCCCGCCGTCCAGTTCCGGCCAAAGGCCAGCACCTGCGCGCCAACCGACGCCGCGCGCAAATCGATCACCGATAAGGCTTCGGGCGGCTGCGGCCCGGCAATGACCGTGACGCCCTCTTTAATAATCCCCGCTTTTTCCCCGGCAATCGCTTCGATCGTATCGCCGAGGTAATATTGATGATCGAGCGAAATCGGCGTGATAGCCGCCAGCAGCGGCGGCGGAATGACGTTCGTCGCATCGAGCCGCCCGCCAAGGCCAACTTCGAGCAGCAGCACATCGGCAGGATATTGAGAGAAAGCGACAAAGGCCGCCGCCGTCGTAATCTCGAAAAAGGTGATCGGCGCGCCGTCGTTGGTGGTCTCGATATGCTCCAGAACCGCAGCGAGCGCGTCGTCGGAAATATTATTCCCACCGAGATTGATGCGCTCGTTAAACCGCACGAGATGCGGGGAAATATAGGTGTGCGGCTTGTAACCAGAGGCCTGAAAGATCGACTTCAGATAGGCAACCAGCGAGCCCTTGCCATTGGTGCCCGCCACATGCACCACCGGCGGCAGGCGCTGTTCTGGGTTGCCAAGCTTATCCAGCAAAGCCTGCAAGCGCCCCAATGAAAGATCGATCACCTTCGGGTGGAGCGATTGCAGGCGTTTCAGTACGTCCTGGCAGCGGGTGGTGGGGCCGGTCATCGGGGGGTATCCGCGTTAGGCTGCGGGCGCGGAGGATTCGAGCGCGGGCAGCGGCGACGTGCGCATCAGCAAGCGCAGAATCTTGGCGAGCGTCCCGCGCAACTCGGACCGGGGAACCACCGCATCCAGCATGCCATGCTCCAGCAGATATTCGGCGCGCTGAAAACCTTCCGGCAGTTTTTCGCGCACGGTGCTTTCAATTACGCGCGCGCCCGCGAAGGCGATATAGGCCCCCGGCTCGGCAATCTGCACATCGCCCAGCATAGCGAAGGAGGCCGACACGCCGCCCGTGGTGGGATCGGTCAGCAGCACGATATAGGGCAGCCCCGCTTCCTTCACCATTTGCACGGCAATCGTCGTGCGCGGCATTTGCATGAGCGACAGAATGCCCTCCTGCATGCGCGCCCCGCCGGAGGAGGTGACGGCGATGAACGCGGCTTTGCGCTCCACCGCTTCCCGCGCTGCGGCCACGAACCCGTCGCCGACACCGATGCCCATCGAGCCGCCCATGAAGCTGAAATCGAGCACCGAAACCACCGCCGGAACGCCGCCAATGGTGCCCGCCGCCGAGGCAATCGCATCGGGCTCGGTGGTTTTTGCGTGGGAGCGCTTCAGACGGTCCGTATAGCGTTCCTTATCGCGGAACTTGAGGGGGTCGACGATGGGTTTGGGCATATCGAGCTTGGTGAAACCTTCGTCCAGCATCAGCGACAGGCGCTTTGCCGTATCAATGCGCATATGATTGCCGCATTGGGCGCAAACATGCAGCGAGGCTTCCAGCTCCCGATGGAAGATCATCGTGCCGCACTTGTCGCACTTGACCCAAAGATTATCGGGAATCTCAGCGCCCCGGCTGACCAGCGCGCGGATTTTCGGACGGACGAAGTTGGTCAGCCAATTCATAACGCTTTAGCTCCTGTTTTTCGGCCCATCAGGCCGATGCCATCATGTCTTCGCGCACGCGGCGCGCGGCATCTGCCGGGTCGCGCGCTTCGGTAATTGGCCGTCCCACGACCAAAAGGCTCCCACCAAGCCGAACGGCTTCCCCCGGCGTCACGATCCGCTTCTGGTCGCCCGCGTCGGCCCAGGTCGGGCGAATGCCGGGTACGACCAGCAGCGGGGCGGGGCCGAGTTTTGCGCGCAGCAAGGCCGCTTCCTTCGCCGAGGAGACGACCCCGGCCAGCCCGCTTTGCACGGAAAGCTGCGCGAGGCGCACCACTTGATCCGGCAGCGGGCCGGTTTGGCCGGTTTGCTGTAAATCCTCATCGGCCAGACTGGTGAGAACCGTCACGCCAACGATGCGCGGCACGGGCACCCCCGCCTTGGCCGCCGCGTCCTGCGCAGCCTCGGCCGCCGCGCGCAGCATCGCCGCACCGCCGCTGGCATGGACCGTCAGCACCGAAATCCCCAAGCCCGCCACCGCGCGCACCGCGCCCGCGACCGTATTGGGAATATCATGCAGCTTGAGATCGAGAAAAATTGGTAGGCCGAGCGCCTGAATCGCCCGCACCCCGGCAGGACCGTGGGCGAGAAAAAACTCTAACCCCAGCTTCACCCCATCCACATGCGCCGCGATTTGGCTCGCCCACAGCCGGGCTTGCGCGAGTTCGACGGTATCGAGGGCGCAGTAAAGCTGCGCGGCTTGCGGGTTTGCGCCGTATACTGGCGCGGGTTTAACGAGGCTCATGGGGCTATCCTTTTAGCAGAGCGCGGCCAGCTTGTCGCGCGCGGCTTGGGCATCGAGGGCGATCTGCCGGGTGAGCGCGTCCAGCCCGTCGAATTTTTGCTCGGGCCGCAGGAAGTGGCGCAGGGCCACCGTCAGCTTCCGGCCATAGAGATCGCCCGCAAAATCAAATAGATGCACTTCCAGCCGTTCGGTAAGCCCCGCCACCGTAGGCCGCCGCCCGAGGTTGGCGACACCGCGATAGGTTTGCCCATCCATCTCAATCGTCACCGCATACACGCCAAAGGCCGGGCGCAGATACTCGCCCAGGGCGATATTGGCGGTGGGAAAGCCAATCGTGCGCCCGCGCTTATCGCCATGCCGCACCCGGCCCGTGAGGGTGAAAGCCCGCCCAAGTAAGGCCGCCGCCGCCTCAACCCGGCCCGCGCGGAGGTGGTCGCGGATCAGGGTCGAGGCGAAGGCCTCGCCCGCCCCATTCCCCTCGGCCCGGCTTTGGGGCGGCAGCGCCGAAACGCTAAAAGCGTCCGCCGCACTCAAGGTTCCGGCATTCCCGGCCCGCCCGCGCCCGAAACAGAAATCATGCCCGACCGCGACGTGACGCACGCCGAGCCCCTCAACCAACACATGCTGAATAAAATCATCCGGCGTTTGCTGGGCGAAAGCCGGGGTAAAGCGCAGGCAGAGGACAGCATCGAGCCCCAGATCGGCCAAAGCTTGGATATTGGTCAGGCCAGGCGTGAGACGGAAGGGGTCGGGGTCCGCGAGGCCCTTCAGCCGGGCGAACAGAGTGCGCGGGTGCGGCTCGAAGGTGAGCGCCAACAGTGGCAGCCCCTCGGCCTCGGCAACGGCGCGCGCCGCATCGATGACGGCGCGATGGCCCAGATGCACCCCATCGAAGTTTCCCACGGCAACCGCGCCCCCCCGGAAACGGGCGGGCAGGCAGGTTAAATCGCGTATCAAACAGGTGCCCTTAGCCGGGGTCCGGGTCATCCGAAATCCTTTTTCGTCGCAAGGGGGCATTTTGCCTCCCCCGCCGCAGTCGATTTGGTCGAACAGCGGCTGTTATAGGCAGGCAAAACCGTTCCGGCAACGGGCAGCGCCGCTCAAGTCGCCCAAAAGATGTATTCGTGGTTGACTTTTATTGACATTCTAGTCGACCCAAGCCCTTAAATAGCGGCTCCCGTTATTCTGCCGCAGGGTTGGTTTGCGGGGCTGCGAGCGATGAAGGAGGATACCCGTGTTCGAGCGCCTGAGCGTGCTGATTATCGAAGACAGCCCCTTTTTCCGAGGGATGCTGGCAGAGATTCTGCGCGCGCTCAAAGTGGGCCGGATCGTGG
>NZ_JBILQX010000137.1:0-9583 GCF_044372965.1 Elstera sp.
CGATCACCGCGACCGGCAGACCATTGAGGAACAGCACCACATCCGGGCGGCGGGTGGCGCGGTTTTCGATCACGGTGAATTGGCTCACTGCCAGCCAATCATTCGCCGCAGGAGAATCGAAATCGACAAGGCGCACCCGGTCCCCCCGGATCGTGCCATCCTCGCCGTAAAATTCGACCGGAACCCCCTCCACCAGCGCCCGATGCAGGCGGCGGTTTTCTTCAATCAAGGACGGCGATTGCGCCGCCAAAACCGCCTTCAGCGCGTCCTGCCGCGCGTCGGCAGGGATATGGGGGTTCAGACGATCCATCGCTTGGGTCAGCCGCCCGACCAGCAGCGCATCGGAATAAGCCGCACGTTCTGGGGCCGATCCGTCGGGACCGATCCCCATATCGGACCGGCAGCCATACCCCAAGCCCACCAATTGCTCCAGCAGCAGGGCTTCAATGTCAGCTTCGGAGAGATACGGCATCGGGGCGTTTCCCTATCGTCTTATCGGGCAGCGTTACACAAGCGGCCCGGCCTGCGCCGGGTTCAGCCGGATTTCCCCGGATATGAGCTTGGGAAGCAGCAGGTCGCGGGTTTGGGCGAGGGTGCGGGATTCATCCAGGTTTGCTGATCGCTTATTCCATAGCGAGCCAACCAACTCATCAAATTGTTCGGCTAATTTTAGCCCCGGCCATATAGCCGGAAGTCGATATACGTTATTCCGGTTTAAACCAGGAACGGCCGCATCTGTATTCATTTCAGATAGCGGTTTATCGTCCAAAAGATGATATGAGAAGAGAAGGCTACATCTCTTTATTTTAATAAAAAACACCGTATCAATCGGAAAAACCGGAGTATCAACCCAATACAATGTCCCCACACTTCCTTTTCGACCAACGATTACTGCTGGTCCATCTACAAGCGGTTCGCTATGGGTTCCGGTCTGCCCCCCTGAACCAAAAACTGGTATTTCCCCGATTTTCCGCGATGAAGCAGTGAGAGCTTTACCATAGTTAAGATCTAATAGCTCTCCAACGGTGGTACTCTCCCATCCCTTCGGGATTCCCTCCTCGTCCAATTGATCCGGGAACAAAGCCCAAAGTTCAGGCGCAAGATAGGGGGCGCGGCCTTCCAGTTTGGCGCGGGTGGGGCCGAAATCGACGAACCAATCCTTGAACAAGGCCCGCGCCATCGCCTCCAGCGTCGCATTCATCCGCCGATTCAGGTCGATTTTGTCGTCGAGCGTGAGAAGGACACTAGCGATGGCGCGTTGTTCTTTGATATTGGGCAATGGAATCTTTAATTCACTGAGAGCTTTTCCTGTCAGGTGTTTGATCGTTGTTCCGGTGAAGAATGGTTCTAACCAACCAAAACGGCCAGCCAACATAAACCAATAGAACAAGTAGTAGTTATCGAGACCCTCTCTCGGCCTGATTCTGTGTAACGCTTTCTGAATTTTCATATCGGTAACTTCCCCGCGCCAAATTGCACATCGCCCCGGCTCTCCCCCCTCACAAACGATTAAATCACCATTTCGAATTCCATAACGCTCATTCTCATTCTCTTCAAATTTCATTAACGATAAGTCATTGAGATCGAACGCGCCCCAACGGACATTGCTATTGCCAAGATATGGACGCAGAACACCTTTATTTTTCTGAGCATCAAGCATCTTACCGAGATTTGACTCTATGTAATCGCCCAACCTAACAATTGGCCTCACAGCCCCCCCCTCCTGCACCTCCACCTTGTCCCGCGCGATGATTTCCCGAAACGTTGCACTGGTGCTGGCCCAATCCACCACATCCACTTTCCAGGGCAGGTCCGAGTCCGAAAAAGCTTCCCGTAGGCTGGCCGCGACATCCAGCGGCAGGGGCGTTTCGGTGATAATCGCCAAATCCAGGTCGGAAAATTCCTTGGCTTTCCAGGTGGCGCGGGAGCCGAAGGCCCAAACCGGGTACTGCGGCACATGGGTTTGCAGAATATCGCGGACGATGGCCCAATGGTCCGGGTGAAGGTCGATCAGTGGCGGCGTCATGCTTGGCGGGCCTTGATTTGATCGCGCAGGTAAACCGCTTCCGCCAGAAAGCCGGGAATATGGGCCACAACCTCCAGGGCGATTTTTTCGTCGTAGGTATGGCTGGTTTTGGACCGCATATCGCGGTAGCGCCGCCACTCCGGCCAATCCCCCAACAGCAGCCGGTTTTCACTCCCCGAGCGGATCAAATCCTGAAAGCTCATATCATCGAATTCCGCCGGGTTGGCCGAGGTGGCCTCCAGATGGCGTTTCAGCATCTTGTGGCTGATTTCATAGGTGAATTCGAAGCGCTGGATCAGCCCATCGCGGATTTGGGTATCGCTTATGTCCTTTTGATACCGCAGCCAGCCTTCGTTCAAACGGTCAATCGCCCGGTCGAGCGGGCTCAGGTCGAGCTTTTCATCTGACATTGCCGTTCTCCGATCAGAAACCAAGGGTTTTCAGATTCGCTTCGATCTGGGCATCGAGCGTCGCGGCCTCCGCCTGCTGGTCGCGCCATTGGGCGGCGAGACGCGCCATTTTATCTGGGAAAAGCTCGCCGTCGTCCTCCTGTTCCGCTGCCCCCACATAGCGGCCCGGCGTGAGCACATAGCCGTGTTCCTTGACCAACTCCAACTCGGCGGATTTGCAGAAGCCCGGCACGTCCTGATAGTCGCGGCCTTCGCGCCAGCGGTGATAGGTATCGGCAATCTGGGCGATTTCCTCATCCGTCAGTTCCCGGCGGGTGCGGTCCACCAAGACTCCCAGTTTGCGGGCATCAATGAACAGAATTTCCCCGCGCCGGTCGCGGAAGCGGGCGTTCTTTTTATTCTTCGCCAGAAACCACAGGCAGGCGGGAATTTGGGTGGAATAGAAAAGCTGACCCGGCAGCGCGATCATGCAATCGATCACATCGCCGTCGATCATCGCCTTGCGAATCTCCCCTTCGCCCGATTGGTTGGACGACATGGAGCCATTGGCCAACACTACCCCGGCGGTGCCATTCGGGGCCAGATGGTGCAGAATATGCTGAAGCCACGCAAAATTGGCATTACCCGCCGGGGGAATGCCGTATTTCCAGCGCGCATCCTCCCGCAGTCGTTCCCCGCCCCAATCGGAGATATTGAACGGCGGGTTCGCTAGGATGAAATCGGCCCGCAGGTCCGGCAGTTCATTCTTATGAAAGCTGCCTTCGGAGTTCCAGCGGATATCCGCATCAATCCCGCGCACGGCAAGGTTCATTTTGGCAAGACGCCAGGTGGTGTAATTGCTTTCCTGCCCGTAAATGGCGATATCACCGATCCGGCCCTGATGGGCTTCGACGAATTTTTCCGACTGAACGAACATCCCGCCCGACCCGCAACAGGGATCGTAAACCCGGCCCTTCTGCGGCTCCAGCATCTCCACCATCACCCGAACAACCGACCGGGGGGTGTAGAACTCCCCGCCGCGCTTGCCTTCACTGCCCGCAAACTGCCCCAGAAAATATTCGTAGACCCGGCCCAAAACATCGCGCGCGGCTTCGTCCTCCTTGCCCAAGGCAATGCCGGAGATCAGATCGATCAATTCCCCCAGCATCACCGCATTCAGCGACGGGCGGCCATAATCCTTAGGCAGTACCCCTTTCAGCGACGGGTTGACCTTTTCAATCGCCAGCATCGCTTCATCGATCTGCTTGCCGATATCCGATTGTTTGGCGGTGGCTTGCAGGTGCGACCAGCGGGCCTCCTTCGGCACCCAGAACACATTCTCCGCTGCGTATTCGTCCGGGTCTTCGGCCCCTTCCGGGTATTCCGCCAGCAGCTTAGAATGCAGCGTGTCGAAACTATCCGAGATATGCTTGAGAAAGATCAGCCCCAGTGCGACGTGCTTATAGTCCGACGGCTCCATATTGCCGCGTAGCTTATCTGCCGTTCGGAACAGGTCTGCCTCGAACCCCAGAGTAGCCCCACCGTTGGCCGCTGCCTTCGCCATTCTCTCGATACCCTATCGTCAACCATTCTTACCGGGCCAAATCTGACCGCAAGAGTTGTATCGGTCAATGCGGTAAAGCAGCCAACAAGCGTTCGCTCCCCAAAGAAGGGGGCTGCCTTTGGACGGCTCCTCCTTTTTATAGCCGATAAAAAACCCCCGGGCGTTTTTGGAATGCCCCTATCGGGGGAAGACATGAAAAACCCCTGATCGGCTGACCGCCGTGGACGCTCCCCTCTCGACAGAAGGGCAAACTGACCGCAAGGTGAAATTGCATCATGCTGCGTCAGTCCAGGGCAATCTCTACGCAGCCAATGCCGGAAGGTGGGTTTTAAGGTGGGTTATGATGAAATGCCATAGTGAATATGATTATATTTCATTATGATAGATAGTTAGTGCGGCGGACATCCCCTCCGCCATTTATTGATTTTAGACAGTCCATAGACGCCCCGCCATAGTGCGGGGTTCTTTGTTTTCTGCGCTTTTGGGGTAAACCTACCGTCCATAGCAGTCCATACTTGACCCACCAAAGCCGACACCCGATGGTGGGTTGAATGGCGGGTTTTCCTTCTCTCAATCGCAATTCGGCACGAAGAGAGGGCAAACCCACCATAAACGTGGAATAGAGGACCGAGGCACCCCATGCCAAAAGTCGTTAAACCTTTGACTGATAGGCAGCTAAAGACACTTGGTCCCGGTCGGCACGCTGTTGGGGGAGCGGCAGGACTGCTTCTTCAAGTAAGCGATACGGGTCGAAAATCATGGATTCTGCGTTTTGTCTCACCGGTTACAGGCAGACGGCGCGAGATGGGCTTGGGCGGATACCCTACCCTGAGCCTGGAGGAAGCACGAGGCCGTGCCCTAACCCACCAAAGAGTGATTGGGGATGGATTGGACCCGCTCGCAGAGTCGGAGGCCATAGAGATCGCAACAACAGCGATCAATGCACGCGCAACAACATTTGCACAGGCCGCCGCGAGTTTTTTAAAACAGCATCGGGATGGATGGAAAAACCCTAAACATCAGCAGCAATGGGAAAATACCCTGCAAAGCTACGCTTTACCCGTAATCGGCGACCTGCCGCTGAATAATATTTCAGTCGAGCATATATTAAAGATATTGGCACCAATTTGGACAATGAAGAACGAGACTGCCTCAAGGTTACGGGGGCGGATCGAGAAAATTTTGGACTTCGGCAAAGTGATGGGGTGGCGCGAGGGTGAGAATGTTGCACGGTGGCGCGGCAACTTAGATCATCTTCTGCCAGCTCGCGCGCGTGTTCGAAATGCGGGGAACCATGCTGCAATGCCTTGGGCCGACGTTCCTCAGTTTTGGGTCCGCCTGGGAGCCGCCGACGGCCTTGGGGCAAAGGCAATAGCCTTTGCGGTCCTAACCGCAGCTCGCACAGGGGAAGTCCTCGGTGCGCGGTGGCAGGAGATCGATTGGCAGAATCAGCTTTGGACGATTCCAAAGGATCGCATGAAAATGCGTGTGGAACACCGGGTACCACTTTCGCGTGCTTCAATGAGGTTATTGCAGCAGCTTCAAACGATCAGGCAGACAGAGGATGGTTATCTATTCCCAGGCAACAAACCCAACCAGCCCTTGAGCGACATGGTGATGCTTATGACGCTCAAACGTATGAAGATCGACGCTACGGTGCACGGTTTCCGATCAGCATTTCGGACTTGGGCTGCGGAAAAAACCGAATTTGACCACCACGTGTGCGAAGCAGCCCTGGCCCATCGGTTGAAGGACAAGGTGGAGCGAGCTTATACGCGGGGAGACTATCTCGACAAGCGGCGGGGTCTCATGGAGGACTGGGCGGACTTCGTGACAGGCCTGTGAGGATCGGCCTACACCAATCCATCTAAGCGCAAGTATAAATTGCGAATTTTGTGGATAAATCCAAACAGAGCCATGCAATAAACAAATTCCATCCATGCGCTTACAGCGCGTTCTGAGTTTTTCTTGTCCACGATTTCAATTATAGATTCCAATGGCCTAACCTGAAATCCGTCCTGAACTTCGCATATCATAATGCGCCGAACAAAAAGTGAATATGAGATTATCTAATAAATATCAATAGGTTAAACATTTGCAGTCTTAATCCGTCGCCTCTAGGCTCTAGCCATCCATACAGGGAAGGATAAGGCCAATGTCAGCAGAGGCGATTGAATACACCATTCCATTCAAGAACCGCGTAACGTTGCGCCCGAAGGAGTTCTGGGAAGCAGCGGGCTTCTCAAGGTCAAAATTCTGGAAACTCGTTTCAGAAGGCAAGATCAAAACCTTCAAAAATGGAAACATGACCTTCGTTCCGGTCAACGAGTTAGAGCGATTCGCAGCAGGCGAACTGCATTAACTCTTCTATCCCGCCTCGGGTTATTCAGGGCGGTACATCCTTAACATACTCGCGCCCCATGCGCATCGGTCCGGCCACGACTCCTAACAGAGCGTATAAAGTCCGGGGGGCCGATAAAAATGCACACTTTTATTCGTGCAGATAAGAAAACTCTATCGTTAGATTAGGGTTTTCAGGAGGGGGCAACGTGACAGAACCACGACCCTCAATCGACCGCGAAGCGTGGAGAAGACGCCCGTGGAACGATGCGTTGATAGGTAGCGTGTAAAGGCCGACCGCACAACCCCGGCCTCCCTGTTCAAAGGTTACGTGTTCTTCTCCGTGTCGAAAAGCTCATCCGGCTCCGACGGACAGGGTAGCGACACATCGGGCCGGATAGGCAAGGTGTGTCTCCGCTATCCCCACCAACAGACAGGGGGGGGCATATAAAAAACCTAACCGGGCATTAAGCCGCCCAAGTTGCCGAAAGCGCTTCCGCCTGCTGAAGCACGGTTTGAACGGCTGTGTCCTGAAGATCAGGTGGATAGCCGTGCTTGCGTAAGATGCGCTTCACCAACACCCGGATTCGCGCCCGCGCGCTTTCCCGGTGCGACCAATCGACGGTCACGGTCGATTTCAAGCCCGTTAGAAGCTCGTGAGCGATCACCTTCAGCGAGTCGTTGCCCATAACCTCTACCGCACTCGCGTTTTCGGCCAGCGCGTCATAGAAGGCAATTTCCTCTGGCGATAGTCCCTCCGCCTCGCCCCGGCGGCGGGCTTCGCGGAGATCGTGGGCAAGCTCGATCAACGCCTGAAGAACTTCGACCGTACTAATCGCGTTGGTGTGATAGCGCGCCACCGCCTGTTCAAGCCGTTCCGAAAAGCGGCGGGTTTCAACAACGTTCGTGCGGGTGGACGACTTAACCTCGTCGTTCAGCAGCCGTCGCAGCGCCTCCAGCGCTAGGTTCTTCTTCTCCATCTGCTGCACTTCGGCCAGAAACTCATCAGACAGAATGGAAATATCCGGTGTCGTCAGCCCGGCGGCGGTCAGAATATCGACTATGCCGGTCGAGACCACGGCACGATTGATAATCTGCTGAACCGCAAATTGTTTACCCGCCCCCGATTTTCCGCCGCCTGGGGCCGTTACCACAAGCGCGGCGCGCAAGGCTTGGAAGAAGCCTACCTCGTCACAAACCGCCCGCCCCTCATCGGTCGCAGCGGCCAAGGCAAAGGCTTGCGACAACGCCAGAACCGCGTCTTGAAACCGCCGATGCGCCTGCTTTTTTGCCTCGTCCGTCGCCTCTTGCGCGGCGGCCTTATGCTGCTGATCGAGAATCCATTCCAGCGCTTCTGCCATCACTGCAAGCCGCTCGTGCGGGGTGCCAGTCAGGCCACGGGCGTACTCGAAGCCTTTGAACATGGCACGGACGATATCGATCTTCTCTAGAAGGACCGCCACCGCTTCCGCCTCATCGACCCCGACTTTACCCTGATCGGCAGCAGAATATTGCGCCAGAGCGTTTTTCAGGTTCTGCGCAAGACCGATATAATCGACGACCAGCCCAGCGGGCTTATCGCGGAACACACGGTTAACGCGGGCAATCGCCTGCATCAACCCATGCCCTTTCATCGGCTTGTCGATGTACATCGTATGCATGGAAGGGGCATCGAACCCGGTTAGCCACATATCGCGGACGATCACCAGCTTGAGCGAATCGTTCGGGTCTTTGGCCCGCTTGGCCAGTAAATCGCGCCGAGCTTTCCCCCCGATATGCGGCTGCCAAGCTTCAGGATCGGCGGCAGAGCCGGTCATGACGATTTTTATCACGCCCTGCGTATCGTCGTCCGAATGCCAATCGGGGCGCAGGGCGATAATAGCGTTATAGAGCGCTACGCAGATGCGGCGGCTCATGCAAACCACCATCGCCTTGCCGTCCAGGGCGGCCACCCGATCTTCAAAATGGCGGACCAAATCCCCCGCCACCATCGCAAGGCGCTTTTCGGCCCCCACCAGCGCTTCGACCGTTGACCATTTTTGCTTCAGCCGTTCCTGCTCGGTCACGGCTTCTTCTTCGGTCAGTTCTTCGACTTCGGCGTCGATCCGGGGTTTTTCTTCCTCGGAAAGCTCAATACGGGCCAAGCGACTTTCGTAATAGATGGGCACCGTTGCCCCATCGGCCACCGCGCGGCTGATATCGTAAACGTCGATATACTCGCCAAACACCGCGCGCGTGTTGGCGTCGGTCGATTCGACCGGCGTTCCGGTAAAGCCAATGAAGCTGGCATTCGGCAGGGCATCGCGCAGATATTTGGCGAAACCATAGGCGATTTCCCCGGTCTTCTGCGCAACCTTGGCCTTAAACCCATATTGGCTGCGGTGGGCTTCGTCGGCGATAATCACCACATTCCGCCGGTCGGTGAGAACCGGGTAGGCCCCGGCCCCCGGCGGCGGCGCGAATTTCTGAATTGTCGTGAAGATCACCCCGCCCGATGCGCGGTTGAGCGCGGCTTGCAAATCCTCGCGGCTATCGGCCTGAAGCGGCGTTTGCCGGATCAAATCGCGGCACAGGGCAAAGGTGCTGAAAAGCTGATCGTCCAGATCGTTCCGGTCGGTAATCACGACAATGGTGGGATTAGCCATTTCCTTTTGCCGCACCAATTGCCCAGCATAGAAGGCCATCAGGAAGCTTTTGCCCGACCCTTGCGTGTGCCAAATCACCCCGGCCTTGCGGCTGCCGTCGGGGGCAGAAGCCGCAACGGTCGCGGCGACGGCATGGCGCACGGCATGGAACTGGTGATAGCCCGCGATGATTTTTACCGTGCCGCTGCCCGTCTCGCCGAAAACGGTAAAATCGCGCATCAAGTGCAAAAAGCGCTGCGGTTCGAACACGCCCTCAATCAGAACCGCCAGTTCGGGCTTGCCTTTGGCCGCAACCCCGCTGCCATCGGTGGTGCGCCAAGGCATGAAGCGTTCTTCATTGGCGGTGAGCGACCCGATCCGCGCCGTCAGCCCGTCGGAGGTAACGAGCACCGCATTGGTGCGGAACAGCGACGGGATTTGCGCCTTATAGGTTTGAAGCTGATTATAGGCGGCGGTCAGGGGCACCGTTTCCAGCCCCGGCTTTTTCAGTTCGATCACCGCGACCGGCAGACCATTGAGGAACAGCACCACATCCGGGCGGCGGGTGGCGCGGTTTTCGATCACGGTGAATTGGCTCACTGCCAGCCAATCATTCGCCGCAGGAGAATCGAAATCGAGA
>NZ_JBILQX010000016.1:0-38040 GCF_044372965.1 Elstera sp.
TATGCGCGAGATCGGCCCGACCTTCGCGTTGCTCGCGCCGCGCGTCTGGGAGAGCATCGCGGGCGACGTGCGCGCTAAGATTATGGATTCGAGCCGCCTGAAGCGGGTGATGTACGAGTTCGGCATGAAGCTCGGGCAAAAGGCCTTGGCCGATGGGCGGCGGTCGGCCTTGGCGGATTTCATCCTGTTCCGGGCGTTGCGCGACCGGCTAGGCTTCACCCGCCTGCGCTCGGCGGCAACCGGCGGCGCGGCCTTGGGGCCAGATACCTTCAAATTCTTCCAGGCGATGGGCGTACCGTTGCGCCAGCTCTACGGCCAGACCGAGACGATGGGGGCCTATACTATCCACCGGGCGGGGGAAGTGGATTTCGATACGGTCGGGGTTGCCTTCGATAATACGATCGATATCCGCATTGATGCGCCGGACCAAAACGGCATCGGCGAAATCGTCACGCGCCATCCCAATATGTTCACCGGCTATTTCCGCAACGAAGCGGCGTCGCAAGCCGATATTCGCGACGGTTGGATGCATACGGGCGATGCGGGCTACTTCGATAAGAAGGGCCATTTGACGGTGATCGACCGTATCAAGGATATCGCCACCACCAGCAGCGGCGCGCGCTTCTCGACCGCCTATATCGAAAATAAGCTGAAGTTCAGCCCCTATGTGGCCGAAGCGGTTATCTTGGGCGATCACCGCGATTATTTGGCGGCGATGATCTGCATTCGCTATCCGGTCGTCTCCAAATGGGCGGAAAAGAACCGGATTTCCTTCACGACCTATTCCGATCTATCGGCGAAGGATGAAACCTACGCGCTGCTGCACCGGGAAGTGATGAAGATCAACGAAGGGCTGCCGGAGTTCCAGCGTATCCGCAAGTTCCTGCTGCTCTATAAGGAACTGGATGCCGACGATGGCGAGTTGACGCGCACCCGCAAAGTGCGGCGCGGCGTGGTCAACGAGAAATACGCCGACATTATTCAGGCCGTTTATGGGGATGTGGATATCGTTCCCATCGACACGACCATCGTGTTCCAAGACGGCACCAAGCAACGGATTAAAACCAGCGTGCGCGTGATCGATCTGCGCGAAGCTTCTGGCAGAGCCAGCGGCGGTGCGCGACCACGGGCGGCATAGGGGGGCACGAAGATGGATCTTACCCTGCTCGGGCAACTGCTGCTCAACGGCTTGATCGTCGGCACGCTCTACGGCGTCGTCGGCATGTGTTTCGTGCTGATCTATAAGGCCAGCCAAGTGGTCAACTTCGCCCAGGGCGAGTTTTTGCTGATCGGGGCCTGGGTGTGCTGGTTTTTCCTCACGAAATACCAGGTGCCCTTCTTCATCGGTTTCCTGCTCACCCTCGCCTTCATGGCCGCCTTCGGCGTGCTGTTGCAGGTGGTGGTGCTGCGGCCTTTGATTGGGGAGCCGATTATCTCGGTCATCATGGTCACGATTGGTCTGTCCATCGTGTTCCAGGCCGCGATGAAATGGGGCTTTGGCGTCTACGCCCAAGCCTTCCCGCAGATTTTCGAGAAGCAATCCTTCAGCCTCTTCGGCTTGCAGGTGAAAACCGCCTATGGGCTCTCGCTGGCCGTTTCGGTCGTCATCATGGCCGGGTTTGCCTATTTCTTTAAGTATACGCGCTATGGGCTTGCCATGCGGGCAACGGCCTATAACCAGCAGGCGGCGCAGAGCTTAGGGATTTCGATCAAACACGTGTTTGCGCTCGCCTGGGCAATTTCGGCGATGGTGTCCACGGTTGCGGGTGTTGTCGTTGCGCTCGTGAATGGTGTGTCGTCGGCGCTGTCGGCTTTCGGGATCAAGGTTTTCCCGGCGGTGATTCTCGGCGGGCTCGATTCGGTGATCGGCGCGGTCGTCGGCGGGTTGATCGTCGGTCTCTTAGAGAATTTCGCCCATTACATCGACAGTCAGTTCCTCAACTGGGGGAACATGTACGAGGTGGCGCCGTTCTACGTGCTGATCCTGATTTTGATGATCAAGCCGTATGGCCTGTTCGGCACCAAAGATATCGAGCGCGTTTAACCTTTCAGGGGAATGATCATGGCTGGTGTAAGCATGCGCCCTTGCGGGGACTTCCGAACCACCTACGGGGCGGATACGCATATTTTCGATACACGGAACTCGTTTTTGTTTGCGGTGCTGGGGGTGGCGCTGCTCATCGTCTCGCCCTTCATTCTCAGCAATTACCTGCTCTCGCTGTTCATCCAGATCGGCTATTACGCGATTGCCGCGCTGGGGCTGAACATCGTCGTTGGGTTTACTGGGCAGATTTCGATTGGGCACGCGGCGTTCTTCGGCTTTGGGGCCTTCGCCTCGGCCTGGATCAGCAATCACGGCATTCCGGTGTTCTTCGCCATTCCGCTGGCGGGGGTGATGACCACGGCGGTGGGGCTGTTGTTCGGCCTGCCCGCAGGGCGGTTGAAGGGGCTGTATCTTGCTATCGCGACGCTGGCGGCGCAGATCATCTTGCAAGATTTCTTTGCGCGGGCCGAATGGTTTACCGGCGGGGTTGCCGGGGCGCATGCGGAGCCTTTTTCGCTGTTCGGCTATCAGTTCACCAATGATAAGAGTTACTTCTACGTCGTGCTCTTTTATCTGGTGATATCCTTCGTTGCGGTTGCTAACTTGATGCGAACCCGCGACGGGCGGGCCTTAATCGCCGTGCGCGACCATTATTTGTCGGCGGAAATGATGGGGATCAACCTGATGAAATATCGGGTGCTCTCCTTTGGTCTCTCGGCCTTTTTCGCGGGTATCGGCGGGGCGCTGTCCGCCCATTACGCCCAGTTCGTTTCGGTCGAAGGCTTTACCATTCTGCTGTCTATCCAGTTCCTCGGTATGATCATCATCGGCGGTTTGGGCTCGGTGATGGGCACGCTGATGGGAACGGCCTTCATGGTGCTGCTGCCCGAAGCGATGGACGCGGCGACGCGGTTGCTGTCGGGGACCTTCATCGATACCGCCTTGGGCCTGCGGGCGAATGTCTCCTATTTGCGCGAAATCGCCATCGGGTCCACGATTATCCTGTTCCTGATCTTCGAACCCGATGGGCTCGCTCATCGGTGGAAGCAGATTAAGGCTTACTGGAAGCTCTACCCCTTCTCTTACTAAAAAAAGGCGCAAAGCCAATAAGAGACTGGGCCTCAACGCACACAATCCACTGGGAGGAAACTATGCGCGTTCAACAATTACTCACCGCGACTGGGCTTGTTCTGGCGCTCGCCGTTCCGGGCGTCGCCGCCGCTCAAATCAAGATTGGTCATTTGGCCGATTACACCGGCGGCACGTCGGACATCGGCAAGCCGTTCGGGGAAGGCGTGGCGGAAGCCTTCGCCCATATCAATGCCAATGGCGGCGTGAATGGTAAAAAGGTCGATATCGACACGGTCGATTACGGCTACCAAGTGCCGCGCGCGCTGGCGACCTATAAAAAATGGACCGGCGAAAGCCCGAAAATCTCCGCCATCATGGGCTGGGGCACGGCCGATACTGAAGCTTTGGTGAATTTCGTCACGCAGGATGAAATCCCCTACCTCTCCGGCTCCTACGCGGGCCAGTTGACTGACCCGATGAAAAAAGGCCCGCGCACGGAAAAGGCGACGCCCTATAACTTCTTCTACGGGCCGAGTTATTCCGATGCGGCGCGCGCAATGGTGCAGTGGGCCGCCACCGACTGGAAAGCCAAGGGCAAGGCCGGTGCGCCGAAATATGTGCACATGGGCGCGAATCACCCCTACCCGAACGCCCCTAAGGCCGCCGGGGAAGAAGCCGCTAAGGCGGCGGGGTTCGACGTGCTTCCGGCCATCCAGTTCCCCCTCGCGCCGGGTGATTTCACCGCGCAGTGCCTGACGCTGAAGCAATCGGGCGCGAACTACGCCTATTTGGGCAATACGGCGGCGTCCAATGTCGCCGTCATGAAGGCCTGCCAAACGGCGGGGCTCGATATTCAATTCCTTGGCAATGTTTGGGGCGTTGACGAAAACGCGCTGAAGGCCGCCGGGATTGCTGGGAATAATGTCGTCTATCCCATGCGCACCGATGTTCTGTGGGGCGCGGATGTGCCCGGCATGAAGCTGGTGCGGGATATCGCCAAGCGCTCCGATGCGGCGGGCGGCTATCGGTCGCTGCACTATGTGGCCGGTATCTGCGCCTCCTACTACATGAAGGAAGCGCTGGAATGGGCCGATAAGAACGGCGGCGTTTCCGGCCCGAACGTGAAAAAAGCCTTCTATCAGAAGAAGGATTGGGTTCCGGCGGGCCTTGAAGGCGTCTGCCGTCCCGTCACCTGGACCGAAGACGATCACCGCCCGACGCTGGACGTGGCCCTGTTCAAGACCACCGTGTCCGGGAATACTGATGCCGCCCTGCCGGACCTGATCGGCAAGGTGATCAAGCTTGAAAAAGCGGCGGACGTGAAGCTGGAACGCAAGCTCGACCTGCTCGGCTGGTAAATTCTGCCACCCCCGGTCTCTCGTACAGAGGGGCCGGGGGCTGCTGGGAAAGGGGAGAGATGTGACCCAAGTTGCCCAAAAGTTGGATGCTCCGAAGCCGGACGCGGCCCCGCCGCTGCTGTCGGTCAACAATATCGAAGTCGTTTATAGCGACGTGATTCTGGTGCTGCGCGGCCTAAGCCTTGCCGTGCCAGAGGGGGAAATCGTCGCCCTGCTCGGCGCCAATGGCGCCGGTAAATCGACGACGCTGAAGGCGATTTCCGGCCTACTGAAGGCCGAAGACGGGGCGATCACGCGCGGTTCGGTGCAGTTTCGCGGCGAGACGGTGAGCGGGCTCGATCCTGGCCAAATCGTCCGGCGCGGCATTTTTCAGGTGATGGAAGGCCGCCGCATCGTTGCCGATATGACCTGCCGCGAGAATCTGCTGCTGGGGGCCTTCACCCGCCGCGACCGCGAAATCAATAGCGATATCGACCGGGTTTATGAGTTTTTCCCGCGCCTCAAGGAGCGCACGGGCCTTGCAGGCTATCTCTCGGGGGGCGAGCAACAGATGCTCGCCATTGGCCGGGCCTTGATGGCGCGTCCAAAACTCATTCTGATGGATGAGCCCTCCATGGGCCTGTCGCCGCTGCTGGTGAAGGAAGTTTTCTCGATCATCCGCCAGATCAACCGCGACTTGGGCGTGACCATTCTGCTGGTGGAGCAAAACGCCCGCATGGCGCTGTCCTGCGCAAGCTACGGTTACATCATGGAGCAGGGCAAAATCGTGCTCGATGGTACTGCCGAAGAACTCGCCAATAATGAGGATGTAAAGGAATTCTACCTCGGCGGCGGGGGCGGGGAAGAGCGGCGCTCGTTCAAGAACCTGAAATCCTTCAAACGCCGTAAACGCTGGATTTAAGATTGTGAGCCATTTCGACGCCCTCGAAACTGAAACGCCCGAGGCCCGCGCAACCCGCCTCTATGGGCAACTGCCCGGGCTGATCGCGCTGGCGCAAGCCAAAGCCCCCGGTTTGGCGCTGGCGGGCGTCGATCCGGCCACGATTACCGACGGCGCGGCGCTGGCGACCCTGCCGCTCATCCGCAAGTCCGACCTGATTGCGGCCCAGGCGGCGAACCTGCCCTTCGCGGGGCTGGTCACGCGTCCGCCAGGCCAGTTGAAGCGGGTTTTTGCCTCCCCCGGCCCGATCTACGACCCCGAAGGCGAGCGGGCCGATTGGTGGCGCTTTGCCCGCGCGCTCTATGCCGCCGGGTTCCGGGCGGGCGAGATTGTGCATAATTGCTTCGCCTACCACTTCACCCCGGCGGGCTCGATGATCGAAACCGGCGCGCATGCTTTGGGCTGCGCCGTGTTTCCCGGCGGCGTTGGCAATACCGAACAGCAGGTAAGGGCGATTGCCGATTTGCAGCCTGCGGGCTATGGCGGCACCCCGTCCTTCCTGAAGATCATTTTGGAAAAAGCCGCCGAGCTTGGCACGCCGTTGCCCTCCCTTAAAAGGGCGCTGGTGTCGGGCGAAGCGCTGCCGCCGAGTTTGCGCGCTTGGTTCGCCGAGCGCGGGGTTTCAGTGCTGCAATGCTATGCGACCGCCGATCTGGGGCTGATCGCCTATGAAAGCGCCGCCGATGCGGGGATGATCCTCGACGAGCAGGTGATTGTTGAAATTGTTCGCCCCGGTACGGGTGATCCCGTTGCGCTGGGCGAGGTGGGGGAAGTGGTCGTGACCTCCTTCAACCCCGATTACCCGCTGATCCGCTTTGCGACCGGCGATCTGTCGGCCTTCTTGCCGGGGCAAAGCGCTTGCGGGCGCACGGGCCTGCGCTTGAAAGGCTGGCTGGGCCGGGCCGATCAAACCGCCAAGATCAAGGGCATGTTCGTGCATCCCGCCCAAGTGGCGGAGGTGCTGAAACGCCATGGCCTCACCAAAGGCCGCTTGGTGATCGAAAAAGACGGCGATTTCGATCTCGCCATTCTCTCCGTCGAAAGCGCCGATGCGGCGGTTTCAGGTGCGGTAACGGAGAGTTTTCAGGCCCTGTGCAAGCTGCGTGCGACGGTGCTCATCGTCGCGCCGGGAAGCCTTCCGAACGACGGCAAGGTGATCGACGATAAAAGGCCGATTGGCTAAGGATGTTGCGGCGAATCGCTTCTTGATCGAGAGTGCGATACCGTCTTGGACTGGCCTACCGGTTTGGTCAAGGATCTGCAAAGGCGAGGTTAGCCAATGCCGACGATTTTTCGGGACGGGAGTTATCGATTTTTCTTTTACAGCGATGAGGGTAACCCACGCGAGCCGCCCCATGTCCACGTTCGGCAGGGAGGGGATGAGGCGAAATTCTAGCTTATAATGAAGGCTTCGACGCTAGAACGCTGAACAGGCTTCAGATACTCGTTGAGGATCATAGAACCAAATTCGAGGGGGCGTGGCATGAGCATTTCGCCTAAGGCACTTCGTTTTGACGCCGACACAATGTGGGTGGAACTCACGGACGGTCGGACGGTCGGTGTGCCCCTAGCGTGGTTTCCGCGCTTGCTTCATGGTTCGCCCGAGCAGCGCGAAAATTACGAGTTAAGCCGCTTGGGAATGCATTGGGAAGCTTTGGACGAGGATATTTCTGTTGAAGGTATCCTTGCTGGTCGGGGCGATCAAACACGCCTCCGAAACACGGCTGCATAGGGCTAGCGCCACGCCACGGCGGCGCGCACCGCCGTCACCAAAATCAGAGCCAATAAAAAGCAGGAAAGCATCGTCGTTTTCCTGGCGGCGGCCCCTGCGAACGCCAGGTTGCTGAGAAGGTTTCGGGCAGAGTGGATATTTTGTTTTTTGAAAAATATTTTCAAACAGACAATTCATTTTTGTAACATAACGTACAAATACACAGTTTTCTCTCGCAGTGCATCATTTCGCCCTGTAAGGTCATGTCTATCGGAAGACCCCCACTGCGGAGAAGAATGATGCCCTACCGTTCTACGATTGAAGATGCGCAAAAAACCATTCAAGCAAATGACACGTGGAATGGTGTGGAAGCCGAGGCGGTGGCCCGGATGCGCCTGCAAAATCGCTTCCGCACGGGGCTCGATATTGCCCGTTACACGGCCAAGATTATGCGCGAAGACATGGCGGCATTTGATCTGGACGCCAAGAACTACACGCAGTCGCTCGGGTGCTGGCATGGTTTCATCGGCCAGCAGAAGCTGATTGCGATCAAAAAGCATTTCGGCTCGACCAAGGGGCGGTATCTCTACCTCTCCGGTTGGATGATTGCCGCACTGCGGTCTGACTTCGGCCCGCTGCCCGACCAATCGATGCATGAAAAGACCAGCGTTCCGGCGCTCATCGAAGAACTCTATACCTTCCTGCGCCAAGCGGACGCGCGTGAACTCGGCATGATCTTCCGGGATCTTGATGCGGCGCGCGCCGCAGGCGACGAGGTTCGTCAGCGCAAATTGCAGCAGTCCATCGATAACTACCAAACCCATGTGGTGCCGATCGTCGCCGATATCGATGCGGGTTTTGGCAATGCCGAAGCAACCTATCTTCTCGCCAAGAAGATGATCGAAGCGGGCGCCTGCGCGCTGCAAATCGAAAACCAAGTTTCCGATGAAAAGCAGTGTGGCCATCAGGATGGTAAAGTCACCGTTCCGCACGAAGATTTCATCGCCAAGATCCGGGCCATTCGCTACGCCTTCCTGGAACTCGGCGTGGATGACGGCATCATCGTTGCACGCACCGACTCGCTCGGCGCGGGCCTGACCAAGCAGATCGCCGTTAGCCATAAGCCGGGCGATATCGGCGACCTTTACAATTCCTACCTCGATTGCGAGGAAGTGGATGGCGCAACCGCCCAGAATGGCGACGTTATCCTCGTCCGTGATGGTAAGATGATGCGCCCGAAGCGCCTACCGTCCAACCTGTTCCAGTTCCGTCCAGGCACGGGTGCGGATCGGTGCGTGCTCGATTGCATCCATGCGCTTCAGCATGGGGCCGATCTGCTGTGGATCGAAACCGAAAAGCCGCATATCGAGCAAATCGCCAGCATGGTGGACCGGGTCCGGGAAGTTATTCCGAACGCCAAGCTGGTCTACAATAATTCGCCGTCGTTCAACTGGACGCTCAACTTCCGTCAGCAGGTTTACGACGCCTGGAAGGAAGCGGGCAAAGATGTTGCCGCCTATGACCGGGCGAAACTGATGAGCGTCGATTATGATACGACCGAATTGGGCATTGAGGCTGATGAACGCATCCGGACGTTCCAACACGACGCCTCGCAGCGCGCTGGTATCTTCCATCATCTGATTACCCTGCCGACCTACCATACGGCGGCGCTTTCGACCGACAATCTCGCCAAGGAATATTTCGGTGACCAAGGGATGCTGGGGTATGTCGCCAATGTGCAGCGCAAGGAAATCCGCGAAGGGATCGCCTGCGTTAAGCACCAGAACATGTCCGGTTCCGACCTCGGCGACGACCACAAGGAATATTTCTCCCGCGAAGCCGCATTGAAGGCCGGGGGCGCGCACAACACCATGAACCAGTTCGCGGCCGTCTAACCAACCGCCGATCAGGCTCAGTGCGCGTAGACGATGCGCGCACCGAGGTGCTTCAGAAAACGCATCAGGCCGGAACGACAGTTCCGGCCTTTTGTCATGCTTGGTTTAAGTCGTTGTTCTTATGGCCAGGCTACGGCGGGCGGCAGCGACATGAGAATCGCCTCCACATTGCCGCCGGTTTTCAGGCCGAAGGTGGTGCCCCGGTCGTAGAGCAAGTTGAACTCTACATAGCGCCCGCGTTTCACAAGCTGGGCGTGGCGCTGCGCGTCGGTCCAAGGCTCGTTCAGGCGGCGGCGGGCGAGGGTGGGGTAGGTGTTGAGGAAAGCGGTGCCGACATCGCGGGTAAAGGCGAAATCCGCCTCCCAATCGCCGCTATCGAGTTGATCGTAAAAAATCCCGCCGATGCCGCGCGGCTCATCCCGATGCTTTAGAAAGAAGTAGCGGTCGCACCAGTCTTTAAACTTGGGGTAATAGGCCGGGTCGTGGGCGTCGCAAGCGGCGCGCAGCCCGGCGTGGAAGGCCTCGGTTTCGGCATCGTCGGGGAACATCGGCGTCAAATCCGCCCCGCCGCCGAACCAGCCTTTAGAGGTCACAATCATCCGCGTGTTCATATGCACGGCGGGCACGAGCGGCGAGTGCATATGGGCGACGAGCGAAATGCCGCTGGCCCAAAACGCGCCGGTTTCGCTGGTGCCGGGGATCTGCTGGCGGAACTCTTCGCTGAAGGTGCCGTGGACGGTGGAGATATTAACGCCGACTTTCTCGAACACCCGCCCGCGCATGAGCGACATCACGCCGCCGCCACCGCCCTCGCGGCTCCACGGTTTACGCTCGAAGCGGCCTGGAGCCTTATCCGCGAGCGGTCCTGCGGTGAGATCCTCTTCCAACTGCTCGAAGGCGGCGCAAATTTGGTTCCGCAGGCTCTCGAACCAGGCGGCGGCCCTGGCTTTGCGCGATTCAAGCTCGGTCATCGTCAACTCTCTAAGAACATCCCAACTGCAAGAACCCATCGGTCTGGCGCAGGGCCTCGCTAACCGCAATGGCCCCTGCGATGGCGACATTTAACGAGCGGGCATTGGGACGCAAGGGAATACGAACGCGGCATTCGGCGGCCTCGGCCACATCGGGCGGCACGCCCGCGCTCTCGCGGCCCAGGAGCAGCCGGTCTTCGGGCATAAACTGCGCGTCGGTCAGCAGGGTTTCGCCCTTGGTCGAGAGCACGATCAGGCGGCCCGCGTGGGGGAGAGCTTGATAAGCAGTCCAAGACATGTGCCGAGTGAGGTCGACCTGATCGAGATAATCCATCCCGGCGCGGCGCATATGCGGGCCGCCGAAGACGAAGCCGCAGGGCTCGATCAAATCGACCGGCAAACCAAAACAGGCGGCAAGACGCAGCAGCGTGCCGGTGTTCTGGGGGATATCGGGCTGGAACAGAATGAGGCGCATGGCGGGCAAGATTACCGGAACATGGCGGGGAATTAACGGGATTTCTGCGGGCGAGAAGCGCAGGTTTCCTCTTGTCCTTCCCCTTGGACATTTATGATTTCAGGGGAGCCGAGAAAGATATGGAACGCTTCTTCTTTGCCGCAACGCTGTTCGTTATCGCCCTCGCCGGGGTGCTGGCTGCAACCAGCCACGGCGGCACCTTGAGCCTGTCCGATATCGCGCCCAATCCCGCGCGCATCGCAGCCTTTACCCGTTAGAGCTGCCAGCCCCATCCCAGCGCGACATCCGAGCGCTTTGCAAATCGGGGGAATTCCTTTATACCCGGCTCTACGCTCGGTCGGTCTGCCGGGATACGTGTGGGGAATCTGCTGGAAACTGTCATACGATGGTTGCCTGCGGCGTCCTGTCGCGCTTTCCTTCTTCCGGATTACTTTATGTAGCTGGGAGCAGATCGGCTCCGATACAAGGCCTGAGTTTAGGGGGCCTGCTACAAGGGACGCGCGAGGACGGATCATATGGCTCAGTCTGCCAATCAAGCCCAAGGACATGCCGCAGAAACCGGCGAAACCCGCCGTGATTTTCTCACCCTCACTGCTGGGGCGATGGGAGGGATCGGGGCTATCGCCTTCATTCTTCCGTTCATCAACAGCATGAATCCGGCGGCTGACACGCTGGCGCTCGCTTCGACGGAAGTCGATATCGGCGCAATCAAAGTCGGCCAAAGCGTGACGGTTACCTGGCGCGGCAAGCCCGTGTTCATCCGTCACCGCACGGAAGAAGAAATCAAAACCGCCGAAACGGTCGCTTCGACTGAATTGCCGGACCCGCAGGCCGATAAAGACCGCGTGAAAAAGCCGGAATGGCTGGTTCTCGTGGGCGTTTGCACGCACTTAGGGTGCGTTCCGAACGGCCAGAAGGTTGGCGAGGCCAAGGGCGATTTCGGTGGCTGGTTCTGCCCGTGCCACGGGTCGCACTATGATACGTCGGGCCGCATTCGCAAGGGTCCGGCACCGCGCAATCTGGAAGTGCCACAATATGCGTTCCTGACGGATACGACGCTGCGCATCGGTTGATGGGTCGGGAGGGGTTCAAAGAATGAGTACGACAGGCAAGCAAAATGGCCTGGTGAAATGGATCGACAGCCGCCTGCCGATCTTCACCCTGCTGGATCATTCAGTGGGCAGCGGCTATCCGACGCCGCGCAACCTGAATTATTTCTGGAACTTCGGTTCCTTGGCCGGCGTGGTGCTGGTGGTGATGATCCTGTCTGGGATCTTCCTCGCCATGAACTACACCGCCCATGTGGATTTCGCCTTCAATAGCGTCGAGCGCATCATGCGCGACGTGAATGGCGGCTGGATGATCCGCTATATCCATGTGAATGGCGCATCGATGTTCTTCATCGTCGTCTATATTCATATTTTCCGCGGTCTCTACTACGGGTCCTACAAGGCCCCGCGCGAGTTACTGTGGATTCTCGGCGTCGTGCTGTTGCTCTTGATGATGGCGACCGCCTTCATGGGCTATGTGCTGCCGTGGGGCCAGATGAGCTTCTGGGGCGCGACCGTTATCACCAACCTCTTCTCGGCCTTCCCGATTGTCGGCGAATCGATTGTGACGCTGCTGTGGGGCGGGTTCTCGGTGGATAATCCGACGCTGAACCGCTTCTTCGCACTGCATTTTCTGCTGCCGTTCGTCATCGTCGGCGTGGTGATCCTGCACATCGCGGCGCTGCATCAGTTCGGCTCGAACAATCCGCTCGGCATCGACGCGAAGAGCGATAAGGACAAGATCCCCTTCCATCCCTATTACACGGTCAAAGACCTGTTCGGGATCGGGGTTTTCGCGATCATCTTCGCCTTCTTCGTCTTCTTCGCACCGAACTTCTTCGGCGAGCCGGATAATTATATTCCGGCAAACCCGATGCAAACCCCGCCGCACATTGTGCCGGAATGGTACTTCCTGCCGTTCTACGCCATTCTGCGCTCGATTCCGGACAAGCTTGGCGGCGTGCTCGCTATGTTTGCCGCGATTGGCGTGCTGGCGGTGCTGCCGTGGCTTGACACCTCGAAGGTCCGTTCGACGAAATTCCGTCCGGTTTACTTCTGGTTTTTCTGGCTGCTGGTGCTGGATTGCTTCGTCCTGGGTTGGGCCGGTGGTAAGCCTGCCGAAGGCATCTATGTGGTCATCAGCCGTATCGCGACTGCTTACTACTTCCTGCATTTCCTCGTTGTGCTGCCGCTGCTGGGTAAGCTTGAAACGCCGAAGCCCTTGCCTTCGTCGATTGCGGCGGCGGTTTTGGGTAGCGGAGCCGCGCCAGCGGGTGCCCGCATGGAGAAACCATAATGTTGAAAAAACTCGTTCTGGCGGCCGGGCTTGCGTTCGGTCTTGTTTCGGGCGGTCTGGTTTCGGGTGCGCAAGCGGCTGGCGGGGAAGTTAGCCTGCCGAAGCAGTCCTGGGGCTTCTACGGCGTGTTCGGCACCTATGACCGGGCGGCGGCGCAACGCGGCTTCCAGGTCTATAAGGAAGTTTGCGCGGCGTGCCATTCGCTGTCGCTAGTCTCTTACCGCAATCTGCGCGACCTTGGTTTCTCGGAAGAGGAAGTAAAGGCGATTGCGGCGGCCTATAAGGTTACGGACGGCCCGAACGATGCCGGTGAAATGTTCGAACGGGCCGCCCGCCCGTCCGACCGCATCGTAAAGCCCTATCCGAACGAAAACGCCTCACGCGCGGCGAATAACGGTGCCTATCCGCCCGATCTGTCGCTGATCAATAAGGCGCGCGTCGGCGGGCCGGATTACATCTATGCGCTGCTGGTCGGTTATGAAAAAGCTCCGGCGGACGTGCAACTTTTGGATGGGCAATACTATAATAAGTATTTCCCCGGTCTAAAAATTGCGATGCCGCAGCCGCTGAACGACGGTCAAGTGACCTTTGCCGACGGCACGCAAGCGACCGTCGCCAACATGTCTCACGATGTGACGGTGTTCTTGAACTGGGCGGCCGAGCCGGAGTTGGAGAAGCGTCATCGGTTGGGCGTGCAGGTCATCCTGTTCCTTATCGTGGCCACGGGCTTCTTCTATGCGGCCAAGCGCCGCGTGTGGGCCGATATCCACTAAGCCGCTTTTCACGGCTGAAAGACCGCGCAAGCCGGGCAAAACTGCCCGGCTTGTTGCTTTTTAGGGCTTCTGATTAAACCCGCGAGGCTGGCGCGCGCATAGCCAATCGTGTCACCTTGGCGCGGAGCGATAGCGCTCTCGCCCAAGTTCTTTCTGACCTTAAGAAGGCTTATGGCTCACCTGCGGCGCATCGCGGGGGGATGCCCGTCAAAATTTCAAACTAGTATCTTGCATAAACAGGTAGCTTGTTATATTCATTTTCCAGAGCAGAGGTGTTCATGACCGATTCGATCCAAGTTCAATTGCGAAAAGGCGCGCTGGATCTTTGCGTCCTAGCAGTGCTGTCGCGGGGGGAAAGCTATGGTTATGAAATCGCGAGCACCCTAGTCGCCGCTGTCGGCATGGGGGAAGGTACGATCTATCCGCTCATGCGCCGGATGCAGAATGACGGTCTAGTCGCTACCCGCATCGTCGAGTCCAGCAACGGGCCGCCTCGCAAATACTATGGGCTCACGCCGCAGGGCAGGGCAGTTTTCGACGCCCATCGCCGTGATTGGCGCGCTTTTGCGACCGCCGTTGATAAACTTCTTGAGGATATACCATGACCAAGGACGCTTTCTTGCGCGCGCTGCGACGGGGACTAGCCGGTCTGCCGCCTCAGGAGATCAATAATATTGTCGCCGACTATGCGGCCTATTTCGCCGACTCCGACGCGACTGGGCGCAGCGAGCAGGATGTTGCGGCGGCCTTGGGTGATCCGGCCAGGATTGCCCGGGAACTGCGCGCCGAACTCGGGTTGCGCCGTTTCGAGGCCCATTGGAGCGTGTCGAATTTGCTGGCCGTGGTGATCGCGCTCGCTGGCCTTGCCATCGTCGATATTCTCTTTCTGGTCCCGCTACTCCTCATAACGCTGGTTACAGCGCTCGGTCTCGGTATCGGACTAGCGGTCATCGGCGTCTCGGGCGTGACGATCGCCCTCACCACCTTGTCATTTCATTTGAGTGGACCCGTGAGTTCAATAATTGGGCACTTATTAATTAGTGCGGGACTTGTAAGTTTATTCATCGGGGGCGGTGCTTTGTTGCTCATGGGCCTCGGTGCGGGAATACGCATCCTGGGCCATTACGCACGTTTGCATTTTCGATTGGCTCACTTGGACCGGGGTCCTGTGTGAGTTTGCATACCATCCGTTGAAGGAGCCGGAAATTGGCTAGAAAATTAACATTGGTTGCAACGACGGGATTGATCGGTGCCGCCGTTTTTCTCACCCTGGGGGTCGGACTCTCGGGGCGAGGGTGGGCTGACGCGCGGAAATTGTGGGGAGCCTTGCCGTCCACCTGTGGCTCCAGCGTATCGGGGGGCGAGAAAGTTACCCTGCCGTTTGTCGCGAGCGACAGTCTCGTCATTGATCTGCTGGCGTCGGTCCAGTATCAACCGGGCGATACAGCGACGGCTGTCGTCAGTGGCGATCCTGCGCTAATCGAGCATGTGCGCATAGAAGGCGGCCGACTAAGCTTGGATTGTGATCCCGGCCTATTTGCCTCAAGGCTCGATGTTAGCCTGTCAGCCCCCGCGATCACGAACTGGGAATTGCTCGGCAGTAGCGCCTTAAGCTTATCGCAGATCAACCAGCATCAGCTAAAGCTGAGCATCCGGGGAAGTGGTAACGTGACGGCTGCCGGGGCGGTCGATACGGTTAAGGTGGACATGGCGGGGTCAGGGACCGCGCGGCTCAACGGCCTGACAGCGAAGTCCGCAGAGATTGCGATTCGCGGTAGTGGCGACGCGCAAATAACCGCACAAACAGAGGCAGATGTTACGATTTTGGGCAGCGGCAGTGTCGAGATATTCGGCCACCCCATCCTGCGGCGTTCGGACATTATGGGGAGCAGCAGAATCGTGCAAGTGCGATAACCTGCACTGAATTGGCGACCGTTACACGGTGATCGTGGCGTTCGAGCAGGGATCAAAACGCGCGTCCACCCCTTCCCCGATTTGAACGCGCAGCCCCCTCCCCACCAATGGGAGGCCTTGCGGGTTGACGCCCTCGCCGAATCAAAGAACTCTCTAGCGCGCGCGGCGTTTGAGCGGCGGGCAAGAGCACGGACTTCCGGCCAAAGGCAGTCGAGAGGAAATAATGGCGGATCAGCACACAAAAACACCGATCCTCGGTGTGATCGGCGGTAGCGGGGTTTATAGTCTCGATGGGCTGCATGGGGCCGAATGGGGCGATATCCACACGCCCTTCGGCGCGCCGTCCGACGCGCTGTTGGTGGGCGAGCTTTCGGGTGTGCGCATGGTCTTCCTGCCCCGGCACGGGCGCGGGCATGTGCAAACGCCGAGCACGGTGAATTACCGCGCCAATATCTGGGCGATGAAGGCGCTGGGCGTCACCGATATTCTGTCGGTCTCGGCGGTGGGCTCCCTCAAAGAAGATTTGCCACCGGGCACCTTCGTGCTGGTCGATCAATTCATCGACCGCACGTTTGCGCGCGAGAAAAGCTTCTTCGGCCCCGGCTTGGTTGGGCATGTGCCCTTGGCGCATCCGATCTGCTCGCGTTTAGGCGATGCGATTGCGGCGGCTGCCGAGGTGATCGGCCAGCCGATCCGGCGCGGCGGCACCTATATGGTCATGGAAGGGCCGCAATTCTCGACGAAAGCTGAAAGCGAACTGTATCGGTCGTGGGGGTGTTCGGTGATTGGCATGACCAATATGCCGGAAGCAAAATTGGCTCGCGAGGCCGAGATTTGCTACGCCAGCATCGCCATGGTCACGGATTTCGACGGTTGGCACCCCGATCACGACGCGGTGACGGTCGATCAAGTGGTCCGCGTGGCGGGGCAGAATGCCGCGAAAGTGCGGCACTTGCTGCAAGCCACCGTGCCGTATTTGGCCGCCCCGCGCACCCTGTGCCGCGACGGCTGCGATACGGCGCTTGAACACGCGATCATGACCGCCCCCGCCCAGCGCGACCCGGCAATGCTGGACGCGCTGAAGCCCCTTCTGGCGCGGGTTTTAGCCTAAGAAAGGAGACGCCCGATGTCGGGTCTCGATCATTTGATTTATGGCGTTGCCAATCTCGAAACCGCGCGGGAGCAATTCCGCCGCCTTGGCTTTGTCGTCACCCCGCGCGGGCGGCACAAGGGTTGGGGAACGGCCAATTACTGCGTGATGCTCCGTCAGGGCTATCTCGAGCTCCTCGGCATTATCGACCCGAGCCAGTTCAGCAATAATCTCGACCGCTTCCTGGCGAAACACGGTGAGGGGTTGCTCGGGATTGCGCTGGCGACCCAAGAAGCCGGGGCGCTTGCAGCATCCCTCACCGAACGCGGCCTGCATCCCGATGGCCCCCATGCCCTCGCACGCCTGCTGGAAACCGAGGGCGGCGCGCCGGTGGAGCCCGCCTTCTCGCTGCTGCGCCTGCCCCCCGAAGAATTGCCCGCGATCAACGGCTTTTTTACCCAGCACTTAACCCCTGAGTTACTGCGCCAGCCGGGCTGGGATACCCACCCGAACGCCGTGACGGGTATCGCCAGCGTCACCATCGCCGTCGACAACCCCGAAGCCGTGGCCTGTGCTTATGAGACGATCTACGGTCGCTCTGCCGTGGTTCCGACCGACGACGCCTGGGCGGTTCATTTGGGGGACGGCAGCGTGCTGCTGTTCGTAACGCCGGAAGAAGCCGCGACCCTTTATCCGCCGCTCACCGACCTTCCGGAAAGCCCGACGATTGTGGCGACGGCATTGCGCAGCGCGGACCTAGCGCAAACCGCCGCCGCTCTAACCGCCAATGGCGTTACCTTCGACAGCTTGCCTGGCTCGGTCCTGCGCGTCGCGCCGGTGCAGGCCTGCGGCGGGGTTCTGGAGTTTATTGGGTAGGGCGGGGCTGGCTCTTACTTCTTGAAATACGCTTGCACAGCCGCCCATGCAGCGGTTTGCAGCTTGGTCGCGACCTCATCGGGCAGATCGGCGGTGTAGCGATTCCCCTCCGGGGTTTTGCCGAAGAGCGTCGCGTAGGTCGTGGCGGCGGCGAGATAAGTGCCAGCCAAGGTTGGGTGGCGCTTGTCTTTCTGGTACAGGCCGATTTCGGGGAACTGGCCTTGGGCTTTGGCGAACGCCAGCCCGGCGGGGATCACCAGGGCCTTTAGTTTATTGCCCACTGCTGTGTACGCATCGGCCAGTTCACCCGTCATTTCGGGAACGTTCTGATAGGCCCAGGACATGAACAACACCGGCTCCGCCCCATTGGCGCGCACGGTTGCGGCGTGTTTTTCGGCATACTCCACGAAGAGCGCCTTCAGTTCCGGATGCACCGGGCATTGGCTGCAATCCATCATGATGGCCACATCGAAGGGCTTTTTGCCTTTGGGAGTGAAGATCACTGTGTTCTTGGCATCGAAACTGTAGCTACCGACCGCATCGGGGCGGAAATAGGCGGCAACATCGTGCCAATTGAGGCCGGATGCGCTGATTGTTGCTGAAACAGAACGAAATTCATTCTTGGATTCAGCGCGCAAAACGAACTCGCGAACGTGGGCATGCAGGCTGTTGTTATAATAAAAGAAGCTATTGCCGACATAGAGCGCCGAATAGGGCGTTTGGGCGAGGGCCGTTACGTCGGGCTTAACGTCGGCGGCGGCAGGCAAGACGCCGAGCAAACCCGTCAGCAGGGTAATCGTACAAAGAACAGACCGTAGCATAACCTCTTCCCTCTCAAAGATCGGCTAAAAAACCGAGTGTCATTGGGCTTCGGAGGCTTAGGCTAAGAGTAGACTATGACAAAAACAATCTTGAGGAGAATTTCTTTATGAAAGCATTCTTCTTAAATTGAAATAAAATTTGCGCGCGACACTCAAAGGAAAAGCTGCCCGACCATTGATCGGGCAGCTTTTGGAGCGCTTTGTGCGGAAGATTAGACGTTGAAGCGGAAGTGGAAAATATCACCGTCCTGCACCGGGTATTCCTTGCCTTCCAGGCGCATCTTGCCCGCTTCCTTGGCACCGGCTTCGCCATTGCAGGCGATGAAATCGGCATAGGCGATGGTTTCGGCGCGGATAAAGCCCGTTTCGAAATCGGTATGAATAACCCCGGCGGCTTCCGGCGCTTTTGCGCCATCGCGAACGGTCCAGGCGCGGGCTTCTTTCGGGCCGACGGTGAAGAAGGTCAGCAGACCCAAGAGGCTATAGCCGACGCGGATGACGCGGGCGAGGCCGGTTTCCTCAAGGCCCAAGGCGCTCAGAAACTCTTGCTTTTCTTCCTCGGTAGCGAGTTGCGCCACTTCGGCTTCAATAGCGGCGGAGATAACCACCTGGGCCGCGCCTTCGGCCTTGGCATACTCGGCGACGGCGTTGGAGAGGGCGTTGCCGGTGGCCGCTTCCTCCTCATTCACATTGCAGACGTAAACGACGGGCTTGGAGGTGAGAAGCTGGAGTAGCTTCACGTTGCGCTTCGCCTCGGCATCCCAGTCGCGGATGATGCGGCGGGCGGGGATGCCCTCGCGCAGGCCCGCCAGCAGCGGCACCATCAGCGCCAGCAGCGCAACGGCCTCCTTATCGCCGCCGCGGGTGCGCTTATTCAGCGCCACTTCGCGCTTCTCAAGGCTTTCCATATCCGCGAGCATCAACTCGGTTTCGACCGTTTCGGCGTCGCGGATCGGATCGACCGAACCTTCGACATGGGTAATGTCGCCGTCTTCAAAGCAGCGCAGCACGTGGACGATAGCGTCAGTCTCGCGGATATTGGCGAGGAATTGATTGCCCAAGCCTTCGCCCTTCGACGCCCCGCGCACCAGCCCAGCGATATCGACGAACTCAAGCTGCGTTGGGATGATTTTTGCCGATTTAGCAATCGCGGCGATTTTATCGAGGCGCGGGTCGGGCACAGCGACAATGCCGGTGTTCGGCTCGATCGTGCAGAACGGGTAGTTCGCCGCTTGGGCCGCCACCGTTGCGGTCAGCGCGTTGAACAGGGTCGATTTGCCCACATTGGGCAGACCGACGATACCGCAATTGAAACCCATACTCGTGCGTCCCCAGGCATATACCGCGCGCAGGCGGTCAGAATAATCGTTGGGCGTGGGTTTAGCCGGTTTTGCGGCTTTTGTCTCGGAAGGAGTTGGGGAGCGGGGTTAGGAGCGGGCGGCGGTGAGCAGATGCGTGACAATCAGATCAATCTGGCGCTGCCCCGCCCCTTCCAAAATCGCCCGCGTCGCGCCATAGGCCGGACCATGCAGATAGGCCGTGAGGGAAACCCGGCTGCGCCCGCCGCCAAGCTCCGTCACGCGCCAGCTAAACAGCGTTGCGGCGCCCGGCTGCGCCCGCCCCCAGCGCACCTCGCGCCCGCCGAGAGGGGGGAGGCGCGGGGCATCGTAGGTGAACGGCAGTAAGCCGTAGAGCAGATTGATTCGAAATCGGATCGTTCCGCCTTCAGAACCATCCTTCTTTTCAGATAAACTGATGGCGCTGCGCGACCAGTCCGGCCAGGTCGAAACCGCGTCGATCTTCGCCCAGAGCGCTGCGGCGGGCAGGTCGGTTTCGCGGCTGGCGAGCAGAACCACGGTTTGCCAGTCGGGCGGCGTCGCGGCCAGAGTCTGGAGCGGAGTGACATCGGGATGGGCCAAAACGGCGGGGGCACTGCGCCCCGCCAAAACCAAGCCCATCAAACTCGCCAGCAGCAGCAGAATGAAGCTGCCGAGCACGGCGGGCGGCAGGCGGCGCTGCGCCATTAGGGCGTGCCGCCCTCAGCAGCCCCGGCGCGCGGCGGCACAGGGGCGGGTTTCGGCGGCTTCGGCGGGGTAAGCTTGCGCGAAACGCTTTCGGTAAACTCTCGTTCGGATTTCGTAACGAAAAGCGGAATGGCGTCGATTACCGCATCCAGCAGCGGGGTCAGCCAAGTTTCGTCGGATTTTGCAAAATCGCTCAACACATGGGCGGTGACGCGGGCTTTATCGCCGGGATGGCCGATGCCGAGGCGCACCCGCCAATACTCGGGCGTGCAATGGGCGTCGAGGGATTTCAGGCCATTGTGCCCAGCGTGGCCGCCGCCGCGCTTAACGCGGAATTTGCTGGCAGGCAGTTCCAACTCGTCATGGAACACAATCACCTGCTCGGGCGGCACTTTGAAAAAGCGCATAATCGCGCCGACGCAATCGCCGGAGAGATTCATATAAGTGGTGGGCTTGACCAACAGGCACTTAACGCCGTCGAGGCTGCCTTCGGACAGGTCGCCCTGAAACTTGGTGGGCCGGAACGGCGTAAAATTATAGCGCCGGGCAATCTCATCGACCGCGAGAAAGCCAATATTATGGCGATTGCGGGCATAGTGGCCCCCTGGGTTGCCGAGACCGACAAGAATCCAAGGGGCCGCCATGGGAATCGCTTCGCCTTAGGCTTTAGGCGTCGCCGCCGCTGGCCGGAACGATGGTCGCGATGGTGAAATCGCGCTCGCCGCCCACAATCTTGGCCCCTGCCGGGATTTGCAGCATGGAGACATGAACGGAACCGTTGATGTCTACGTTGAGCAGATCGACCGTCAGATGATCAGGAATGTCGTTCGCGTTCACTTCAAGTTCGACCGTGTGCTGAACGATGTTCAGCAGGCCGCCCTTTTTGATCCCAAGCGACTTTTCCTGATTGATGAAATGCACGGGGACATCGACCGAGATCGTCGAATCCGCGCCGACGCGCAGGAAGTCCACATGTTCCGGACGGTCCGTGACCGGGTGGAACTGGACATCACGGGCCAGAACGCGGTGCTTTTCGTTACCGGTGTCGATATCGAACAGGCGGGCAAAGAAGCCGCCCTTGTGCAGTTCGGTATTCAGTTCACGCGGATCAACCGCGATCATCACAGGGGCCTTTTTATCGCCATACACGACGGCCGGCACTTGACCAGCACGACGCGCGGCACGGGCGGCCCCCTTTCCGGCCCGCTCACGCAACGAAGCGCGAAGCGTAACAACTTGGGACATGTCCCAAACTCCTTCCAATAACCGACGACAGGACCATCCTGCCGCCTTTCAGCCCGGTTAGACCTCCAGGGGTGTCTAACCAGAACAGAAACTTTTGGGCTCGCCGCCGCTCTTAATAGAACAGGCTGGAGACCGACTTTTCTTCCGATACGCGCCGAATGGCTTCGGCCATCAACGGGGCCATCGTGACTTGGCGGATATTATGGGCGGCCTTCACGGCATCGGTCGCGGTAATCGTGTCGGTCGTCACCAACTCTTGCAGTGGCGAATTGGTCACGCGCTGCACGGCTTGGCCCGAGAGAACGCCGTGGGTGACATAGGCCGAAACAGAGGTCGCTCCCGCCTTCATCAAGGCTTCAGCGGCATTGCACAAGGTGCCCGCGCTATCGACGATATCATCGATCAGCAGGCAGCGCTTGCCGCGCACATCGCCGATGATGTTCATGACTTCCGACACGCCCGCGCGCTCGCGGCGCTTATCGATAATCGCAAGGTCGCTATCGATGCGCTGGGCAATGGCGCGCGCCCGCACCACGCCGCCGACATCGGGCGAGACGATGGTGATATCGCCGGTATCTTGGAACCGATCCTGAATATCCTTCACAAACACCGGCGCGGCGTAGAGGTTATCGGTCGGAATATCGAAAAAGCCTTGGATTTGGCCCGCGTGCAGATCGATGGTCAGCACGCGGTCGGCGCCCGCCGTGGTCATCAAATTGGCGACCAGCTTTGCGGAAATCGGCGTGCGCGGGCCGGATTTGCGGTCCTGCCGGGCATAGCCAAAATAGGGCACGACGGCGGTAATGCGGCGGGCGGAACTGCGCTTCAGCGCGTCCATCATCACCAGCAGTTCCATCAGATGATCATTGGCCGGGTAGGAGGTGGATTGGATGACGAAGACGTCTTCCCCCCGGATGTTTTCGTGAATTTCCACGAAAATCTCCATGTCGGAGAAGCGCTTCACCGCGGCCCGGGTCAACGGCAGGTTGAGGTAGGCACAAATCGCCTCGGTCAACGCGCGATTGCTGTTGCCACTCAGAATCTTCATCCCAGGCCCCACCCAAAGAAAACACGCCAGAAGAAAACACCTACCCGCAGGGCGCGGCGATACCCGCCCCTGTCGAAGTGGGCGGACACTATCAGGCTGTCCTGCGTCTGTAAACGGAGCCGCGCGGTTTTCTGCCGTGCATCGGGCGGCGGCCTTAGAATAGTCCCGCATGGCAAACCTCACGGGATGCCCTTCCACCCCAAAACTGGTTAAGGTATTCGCCCTTAGGGGAACTGGAGCCTATCGTGTTCACCTCGTTGCGGTCAAAATTTGCTCTGTTGTTTCTGGCTTTCATTGCCGTGCCCGCGTTGCTCGGGGTGATTGGTATGGGCGCGTTGCGGGCGGTGAATGATCCGGCGCAGGAAGTGCGCGAAGTGTGGCTGCCGAAACTGCGGATGCTGGCGGCGCTCAACGATCATTTGAGTGATTTTCGCTTGGCGGAAGGTGATTTTCTGGCCGCGACCGACGACGAGGAGCGGGCGGTGCAAGCCGTGCTCATGGCGCGCTTGGGCGGGGAGATTGCCGGAAACATCGCCCAATACCGGGTAGCGCAGTTGGAAGAGAGCGATGCGAAAGAGGCGCTGGCCTTCGATCAATTCGTCATCGCCTGGGCGGCGTACCGCGAAATCGCCACGCGGTTGATGTCGCAAGCCCCCTCGCTGGATCGGCAGGTGGCCCGGCAGCTTTATCGTACCGAAAATCAGCAAGCCTATGCGCGCGCCAGTGACCTGCTCGATGCGCTAACCGCCGCCGATATCGAAGCCGCCGAAGCCAGCCGCGACCAAGCCAATTCGGTGTACGACGATACCTCGATGCGCTTTGTCGTCATCATCGTCGGCGTCGTTGGGCTTGCGGTGTTGGCCATGGCGATGGTCAATCGCACCATTTCGTCGCCGCTCATTCAACTGGTCGGCGTGCTCACCCGGATCGCCCGGCGGGAGATCGATCTCGCCGTGCCGCATATCGGCCGGCGGGATGAAATCGGGGCGATTGCCCGCGCCATTAATGTCTTCCGGGAGCAGGCGGCGGCGCTGGATGAAACCTTGCACCGCGAGCGCGATTTGCTGAACCAGCAGCGCAATTTCATTACGATGGCGAGCCACGAAATCCGCACGCCTTTGACGGGTATCGACGGGCACGCCCGCAGGCTGGAGCGCCAAGCCGATCAGATGAGCCCCGCCGATATTGCCGAGCGCGCCGGGCGGATCAGGGCGGCCGTGCGCCGTCTGACGGAAGTGGTGGAGAGCGTGACCCGCGCGGCGCAATGGGAGCAGGAACGCACCGAGGTTCATTTGGAGTCGCACCCGCTGGGCGTGGTCTTACGCGATATTATTGGTCGGGTGCGCGATGAGAATCCGCATCGCGCCATTTTGTTGACCTGCGCGCCGTTTCCCCAGCCCGTTAGGCTCGACCCGGCTTTGTTCGATCAAGCCATCAGCAATCTGCTGGGCAATGCTTTGAAATACTCCGATCGCGCAACCACCGTATCCGTAACGGCCCATAGCGACGGCGAGTGGGCGCGGATTGCGGTGGAAGATCAGGGGATTGGTATTCCCGAGGCCGAGCGCGCGCAAATCCGCACGCGCTTCTTTCGGGCCTCCAACGCGCGCGCCACGGTTGGCAGCGGCGTTGGTCTTTATATCGTCGATCAGATTATGGCCATTCATCATGGCGATATGAGCATCGACAGCCGATTGAACGAGGGGACGCGCGTTACCCTGCGCCTCCCCCTCTCCCCGACGACCGCCCTACTGGAAGGACCCTCCCCATGACCGCCCGACTTTTATGCATTGAAGACGATCCCGACACCCGCGCCCTGTTGGTGGAAGAGTTGGAAGAGGCGGGCTATGACGTGCGCGCGGCAATCGATGGGGCCGAAGGTCTCACCGAAGCGCTCTCGTTCCGGCCCGATCTTATTCTGTGCGACGTGATGCTGCCGCGCCTCTCCGGGTTCGACCTTTTAGAAAAATACGGCGCGCTGGTGCCGAATGTGCCGCCGTTCATCTTTTTGACGGCGCTGACGGATCGCGACAATGCGTTGCGGGGCCGCCGTTTGGGCGCGGATGATTACGTCACCAAGCCGATCGATTTCGATATTCTCATCGAGATCGTTAAACGCCGCCTCAGCCGCGCCGCGCCCGCGCCGGTCGCCGCCGGTAGCCACGAGTTGACCGACCGGGAAATCGAAACCCTTACCTGGGTGGCGCGCGGTAAATCCTCCTCGGAAATTGCCGAAATGCTGGGGATTTCCGAGCGCACGGTGAATTTCCACGTGGAAAACGTTATGCGGAAGCTCGATGTGGTCAGCCGCGTGCAAGCCGCCGTGGTGGCGGTGCAGTCCGGCTGGATCCGGCCTTAGCGAGGGTCTTGTTAGGGCGTGTAGCAGATGCGCAGCACGCCCCAGCGCCGACCTTGGATAAAAACCGGCACCGAAACATCTTTGAGAAGCTCGACCTTGCTGCCCAAGCGGCGGCGATAGGTTTGCACCAAGAAGGGCTTGGTCGACGCAAGCCCCGCTTGGGCGGTGCGGTCGGTCATCATAATGCGGTGGCGGGAGTTTTGGCCGTTCCACTCGGCGTCATCGGCGCGATGGGGCTGGGAGAAGCGGCGATTATGCACGGGCAGATAGCCCTTGCGGTCGGTCGCAACGCACAGGATGGTTTTGGGTGTAAGCTGCGCGCCCGCCTCCAGAATATCCGCTAGGCTCGCCTCGTAGAAGCTCATGGCGCGGGTCGTATATTTCGCCGGGTTGGTGCCGGGCATCGGCTGATAGGCTTCGTCCATCAGCGCATCAAGGCTGACTTTGCCCGCCGTAATGCCCGCTGCAAATCGCTCAGCAATCTCGGTGGCGATCTTCTGCGCGGCCCGAATATAGGGCGTGTCGACGGTGTCCACGCCCGCTTCGGCGGTAAGCTCGATCAAATCTTCCGAGAGCTTCAAGACGCTTTGAGTGCCGTGAGTGACTTCGACGATGCTGCTGCGCATGGCATCGCCCGCGCGGGACAGGTCGGTAATGCCCGTTACCAGCGTGTCGCAGGCGGTTTGATTCTGGCGCGAATGGGCGGCGATTTTACCCACGGTCGCTTCGGTCTGCTCGATATTGGTGCAGGCTTCGTCGATATCGCGTACCGCCCCGCCGATTTGGCCACTGCCCGCACGGGCGGCGGCGGCGCGCCCGGAGGCCTCGCCGCTCTCCGAAATCAAATCGCGAATTTGTCCGGTGAGATCGGCGAGCGTCTGCTGGATCTCGATCACCGCTTCGGCGGTTTGACGGGAGAGGGTTTTGACTTCCCCGGCGACCACGGCAAAACCGCGCCCAGCTTCGCCCGCGCGCGCCGCTTCAATCGTGGCATTTAGGGCCAGCAGGTTGGTTTGCCGGGCAATCCGCTCGATATCGGCCGATACCCGCGCGACCTGGCCCAGCGAGAGTTCGAGACCGGGCAGGCGTTGTTCGATCCGGCTAATACCATCGGTGAGGTTCAGAACATCTTCCAGCGCGGCCTTAATGGCATTTTGCGCCTGGGTCATCCGGTGGTGCGTGGTTTGAATGATTGTTTCCGCCGTTCCCGCGTCGGTCAGGATTTGGCGATTACTATCGGCCATGCCATGGACCTGATCGCGCATGCGCGCCAGCGCATCGGCCTGGGTATGAACCTGCTCGGCAATATCGTCGCTGCGCCCCGCCATATCGGCGGCCTGCGTCCCCAAGCTTCCCGCGCGCTCGGCGAGCGCCTTCACATAGGCCGGGGCGGTTTCGGGGGTGGGGGGCGGCGTTAGTGTGAAACTGTGCGTCATCGTGTCTCACCGAATTTGCGAAGGCGCGCTTTGTATCATATGAAAGTTAATATTTTAATTAGTTTTTCCGAAACTGCGTGTGATGCGTTTCACCTTTGGCAAGCGCCGCATCTAACTGTATAAGCAAAAGCCATGATGTTGCTGTTTCACCAATGGGTATCGCCGGGTTCACGCAAAATTCGGCTGATGCTGAAAGAAAAAAACCTGGATTTCGACCTGCAGATCGAAAAAACCTGGGAGCGACGGCCCGAATTTTTGGCGTTGAACCCGGCGGGAGATGTTCCCGTTCTGCTGCTGGAGCCGGGGGCCTATCCGCTGTGTGACGCTACGGCGATTGCCGAATATCTCGAGGAGAGTTTTGCTGACCGGCCATTGCTGGGGCAGACAGCGTTAGAGCGCGCCGAAATTCGGCGGTTGATCGGTTGGTTCGATGTGAAATTCAACCGGGAGGTCACGCAAAACCTTGTGGACGAAAAAATTTCGAAGCGGCTTACGGGGCTCGGGCACCCCAATAGTCAGGCCATTAAGGCGGGCTATGCCAATATCCACTATCACCTAGATTACATCGCTTATCTTGCTGATCGGCGTAGTTATTTGGCTGGTGCCGAGTTTAGTTTAGCCGATATTACGGCCGCAGCGCATCTCTCTTGTGTCGATTATATTGGTGATGTCCCCTGGGACGAGCACCCAGGGGCGAAAGAATGGTACGCGCGGGTTAAATCACGCCCCAGTTTCCGGCCTTTGCTGGCGGATCATATTCCGGGCATGCCGCCGCCCCGGCATTATGCCGATCTCGACTTTTAAGGGGGAGGGCCCGGTCTTAAACCGCCGGGCTCGTTAGTGTCGGCTTAGGCCGAGGCGCTCGGCGCCAGGGAATAGGGTGTGATTACCGGGCGATACGCCGGGGTAATTGGCGGTAGGATGTCCCGGGAGCTCGTCACATCGAGGCCGAGGGTCGTCAGGCCCACGGTACTCGGCTTCCCAATCGATGTGGAAATCTCACCGCGCAGAAGCTTTGTTCGCTGTTGGCGACGGGCCTCGTCAAGTTTTGCCTCTTTTCGGGCCTGTAGATCCTCGGCCTCGGCTTTCGCTGTAAGGCCGACCTGTTGAAGGGCACCGGCCAAAAGGCTCCCTGCCTGTGCTTCGTAGCTGACCGAGGCCGTGCCGGTTTGGATAAGTTCGGCCGCTTGCCGAGCCGTTTGCAACTCTTCCTCAGAGTTTACGGCGGTCAAACGCTCTTTAGCATCCTCGGCAATAGCGGTCGTCCCGCGATAGAATTTTCCGATAATATCGGCGCTCTCAGCCGACAGCAGTGCGGCTTGACGCGCTGCGCCTACGTCGAGGGCGGCTTGCTTTAGCGTTTGTGCGCTTTGGGCAAGCTTCTCCGTGGTGATCCCAGGTACGAGAACGGCAAAGCCTTGGGAGACCAATCCCGGTACTTCGTAGAGACCATCCGGTCCATACAGGAAGGTCCGATCAATCCCGGATTTTGTAGCGGTTGCGACAACCTGGTCGCCAAAGACGATTTGATTGGTCAGCGGCAGATGACGATTTGATTGGTCAGCGGCAGATCTTGCGTTCCGGCAATCGCGGTTGCCGTTGCCGTCGCGGTATCGACCCGGTAAAGGCGGCTACCAGCGGACCCGGCTTCGGCTGCGATGAAGTACACATAATCCCCGGCCGCCGTGAACTTGGAGGAGAAGGTGAGCGCGTCCCCGTCATCGCTGAAAATGCGCTGAACATTCCCTGCAAGATCGGTTAGGTAGGGTGTATAGAAGCCGTCGGCCGTGGTGGCTGCAAAAGCAACTTTATTGCCAAGGGCTGCAACGCGACTGAGACCGCCGAAGGGGGTATCGGTCGGTCCAGGGTTAAGATCGGTCAGGCGGGTCACGCCGGTACCGTTGCTGTAGTAAAGCTCAACGCCCGCGCTTGGATCTTGCGCCGTAAACACGACTCCACCATCAACGGCCTGCATAAACATCACGGGCGTGATCGGGAGTCCATCAAAATTTCCAGGGTTAATGTCGGCCACGCGGCGGGCACCGTTTGTGTCGGCAACATAGAGCTCCCGACCGCCAGTATCGCCAATAGCCGAAAAGAAGACTTTGTCCCCCGAGGCCTTTAAATACTCCGGAAAAGAAGAGCCTGGGCCAGTTCGAATATCGGTAACTAAATCTGACCCTGATAAGGTGCCATCGGTGCGGCGTAATTCAACTCCATTGCTCGGTGTCTGTGAGACATAATATAGAGAGTCTCCGGCAACCGTGAAAGATTTTGGTGCGGCTCCGGTGGCGATTTGGCCGATACGGACCGTATCCGAAGCGCGTCCATTGCTTTTATACAAGTAATGGTTTGAGCCTTCGCACAAGGTGAAATAGAGCGACCCTTTGAACTGGGTCAAATTGCTGATCGTGCTGCTACCGGCCCCCGGCGTTAAATCTGACAGAAGGAACGTACCCTCTTTGGTGCCATCAGAGCGCCAGAGTTCGGTGCCATTTGCCGCCGTCGTTGCCGTATAGTAAAGCAGGCCATTTGCGGCCGCCCATTTCGGTTGGACACCGCCACTGAACTGACCCGCCGGGCCGACCTCGATATCACCAACGGCGATTTCGCTTCCAGGCGTGCCAAGAGTGCTCCACAACTCGAAGCCGCCAACACCGTCATTCGCTGCAAAAAACACCCGGTCATACGGGCTTACTTCATCATCCTGCCCGATGCCTGTGGGGGCAGACAGGCCATATTCCTGATCACGAAACGCGACTTGCGCCCCCTGGTACAGGTTATTGCCATACAGTGGATCAATGGAGTCATAGAGCTTCTGAGCGTCGGAGACGGCGCTAAGGCGTTCGCGCACGCTGGAATCGTCGCGGATGCTGCTTTGAATAATGTTTGCGCCCGTAAGGTAGCGCGCCTGAGCTTCACCATAGGCATTGGCTTGAACAGTAAATTTTGCTTGCTGCTGGGAGGCGCTATCGACCTTCGCCTGCTGCGCTGCAATCGCGCGCGTAAGATCGGCTTTTGTTTGAGTGATGTTGCGGTTAACGGTGCTGCTGGTTTCGATCTGCCCAGTGCCGAGTCGCGTTAGCGCGCGGTCGAGCGTTTGCTGCGCGCGCTGTAAGGCCGTAACGGTCAGGTTCGAAACCATAGTCCCCTCCATTTGAAGGAACAAACCTACATCAAATTTTACAATAATTCGTTATCAAAAATTTTATTATATTTTAGTGTGATTTTAGCGTGCAGCTCTCGCCTAAAGTGAATTTTTGTTGCCCTCACCCCTTAACCAGTCTGACAGGGCTGCGGACGCGCGGTTAGGGTCAGCGGGCAAGGTAAGGAAGTCCAGCGCAGCGGGGCGTTCGGCCAAAAGCCCCTTGCCGAGATCGTCGGCTTGATCGGCGAGCGACAGGCTGCTGCGCGCCCCCCCCGTAAAGACAATCGCGTCAACATCGGCGCGGAGGGCCGCCATGGCCCGCCCGCCTGCTGCACCGCAATCAAGAATTATGTAGAGGGTGAGGGTGGGAAACTCGTCGCGGATCGTGCGGCCGAGGGTAGCCATCCAGGCGACGCCCACCTGATCGGCAGCGCTATCAGCAGAGAGGAGCGTTAAGCCCACACCGAGGGCTTCGGCCTGCGTTGCGGCCTGTCGGGCTTGCTCGAGATCGTAAACCGTCACCACGGGTGGCCAGGTGAAATCCGGTGCCGTCATTTTATCTCTCCCTCAAAGAAAACCGCCCCTTCCGTTGGAACGAAAGGGGCGGGCTTCAACTCACAGTATACGCCGAGCCTAGATCAGCTTGCCCATCGCCGTCGCGGTATCGAGCATGCGGTTCGAAAAACCCCATTCGTTATCGTACCAGGACAGCACGCGCACGAAGGTGCCGTCGATCACTTGCGTCTGCGTGAGGTCAAAGGTCGAGCTTGCCGGATTATGGTTGAAGTCCGACGACACCAACTCTTCCGTCGTGGTGCCGAGCACGCCCTTGAGCTTACCGGTGGAGGCTGCGAGCATCGCGGCGTTGATTTCATCGACCGTCGTCGGCTTCTTGGTGACGATGGTGAGGTCGATCAACGACACATTCGGCGTCGGCACGCGGATGGAGGTACCGTCCAGCTTGCCTTTCAGTTCCGGCAACACGAGGCCGATGGCGCGGGCGGCCCCGGTCGAGGTCGGGATCATCGACAGGGCGGCGGCGCGGGCGCGGCGCAGGTCCTTGTGCAGGGTATCGACCGTGTTTTGATCGCCGGTATAGGCGTGGATGGTGGTCATGAAGCCACGCTCCAGGCCCACGGTTTCATTCAGCACATAGGCCACGGGTGCCAGGCAGTTGGTGGTGCAGGAGGCGTTCGAGACAACGAGGTGATCTTTGGTCAGCTTGTCGTCGTTCACGCCAAACACGACGGTCAGATCGACCCCATCGGCAGGCGCAGACACCAGCACGCGCTTGGCCCCGGCTTCGAGATGCTTCGCGGCGGCTTCGCGCTTGGTGAAGATACCCGTGCATTCGAAGGCGATATCGACGTTCAAGTCTTTCCACGGCAGCTTTGCCGGGTCGCGTTCGGCGGTGACTTTGATCTTGCCCTTGCCGTAGTCCATCCAATCGTCGCCGGTCGTCACATCGAACGGGAAGCGGCCATGGACGGAATCATACTTCAGCATGTGGGCGTTCGCCTTCACATCGCCGAGGTCGTTGATGCCGACGACAATCAGATCATCCCGGCCCGATTCGGCCAAAGCCCGCAGCACCAAACGACCGATACGACCGAAGCCATTAATCGCAACGCGAATAGCCATGAGATTTTCCTCCATTCAAACCGCCGAAAGGGGCGGCTTTTCGTGTTTTCTGTAGCGAAATTACACGCGCGCCTTCACGGCTGCAACCACGGCGTCGGCGGTAATGCCGAATTCGGCATAAAGCCGTTCCGCCGGGGCCGAGGCACCGAAGCCTTGCATGCCGATGAACAAGCCGCTATCGCCCGTAAACCGCTCCCAACCGAAACCGCTGGCGGCTTCAATGGCGATACGGGGCGCGGTGCCGAGCACTTCGGCGCGATAGGCGGCGTCCTGCTGGGCGAAGAGTTCCCAAGACGGCATCGAGACGACGGCAACCGGGATTCCGGCGGCGGCGAGACTTTCCTGGGCTTTGACCGTCAGCGAGACTTCCGTGCCGGTGGCGAGGATCGTCGCTTTACGCTCCCCCTGGGCCGGGCTCAGCACGTAAGCGCCGCGCGCGGTGAGGTTTTGCGCGTCGGCATCCTTGCGCAGGGCCGGGACGGCTTGGCGCGAGAGAGCGAGCACGGAGGGGCCGGGCAGGCTGACGGCGAGCGCCCAGGCTTCCAGCGTTTCCACCGCATCGGCGGGGCGGAAGACCTTCAGGTTCGGAATGCAACGCAGGGCTGCCATATGTTCGACCGGCTGATGGGTCGGCCCGTCTTCGCCAAGCCCGATGGAATCATGGGTCATCACGTAGATGACCTTCTGGTTCATCAGCGCCGATAGGCGGATGGCGGGGCGGCAATAGTCGGTGAACACCAGGAAGGTGCCGCCGAAGGGAATGATGCCGCCGTGCAGGGCGAGGCCGTTCATGGCGGCGGCCATGCCGTGTTCGCGGATCCCGTAATAAACGTAAGAGCCGCCGTAGTTTTCGGCGGAAAGGGCGGTATCGGCCTTAATCTTGGTCAGGTTCGAGCCGGTGAGATCGGCAGAGCCGCCGAGGAAGGTCGGCACGACCGGGGCCAGCACTTCCAGCGCCTTTTGCGAGGCTTGGCGGGTGGCAAGGCTCGGGGCGTCGGCGACCAGTTGGGCCTTGGCGGCGGCAAAGGTCGCCGCGAAATTGCTGGGAAGCTCGCCGCTGATGGCCTGTTCGAAGGCGGCGCGCAGGTGGCCATCGGCCTTATTCAGCCGGTCGGTCCAGGCAGTGAAAGCGGCCTGGCCCCGGCTTCCGGCGGCGCGCCAGTCGGCCAGAATATCCGCCGGAATCTCGAAGGGCGCATGCGGCCAATCGAGCGCGGCGCGGGCGCCTGCGATTTCTTCCGCGCCCAGGGGCGAGCCGTGCGAGCCGGACGTACCCGCCTTCTTCGGCGCGCCATAGCCGATGGTGGTGCGGCAGGCGATAATAACCGGCTTGTCGCTTTTCTTGGCGGCGGTCAGCGCGGCATCGACGGCAGCGGCATCATGCCCGTCACAGCTTAGCACCTGCCAGCCCGCAGCCTGGAAGCGCAGGGCTTGGTCTTCCGACGTTGAAAGCGAGGTGGGGCCGTCGATGGAAATGCGGTTATCGTCCCACAGCACGATTAGGCGGTTGAGCTTCAAATGCCCCGCCAGCGAAATCGCTTCCTGGCTAATGCCTTCCATCAGGCAGCCGTCGCCCGCAATCACGTAGGTATAGTGATTGACCAGATCGGTGCCATATTTTGCGTTCAGCACCCGCTCGGCCAGCGCGAAGCCGACCGAATTGGCGATGCCCTGACCCAAGGGGCCGGTGGTGGTTTCAATCCCCGCCGCGTGACCATATTCCGGGTGCCCTGCCGTGCGTGCGCCCCACTGGCGGAAATTCTTGATTTCTTCCAGCGTCATATCGGCATAGCCGGTGAGGTGCAGCAGGCTATACATCAGCATCGAGCCATGCCCGGCGGACAGGATAAAGCGGTCGCGGTCCGGCCAATCGGGCGTTGCGGCATCGAAGCTGAGGTGCCGGGTAAACAGAACGGTGGCGACATCGGCCATACCCATCGGCATGCCCGGATGGCCCGACTTGGCCTTTTCCACCGCATCCATCGACAGCGCGCGAATGGCATTCGCCATCTGCTTCTGGCGCGAAACGTCTAAGGGCGGTAAGCTATTGGTCATGATCGTTTTTCCGTTCGAAGGGGCGCGGGTACAAGGGCCGTGGGGCAGGCTTGGGTCAAAACCTAAATCGGCGGGACCATAGCAACCCACGAAAGCGCGTCAATATCCTTCTGACGCAAGATTTGTAACGGGGATAATCCTTGGAATGCGCTTGTTACCCGAGGTTATGCCTTAATATGATTGTCCCGCGTGTGCGAGTAGGTTAGGGAAGAGGGGCTATGGTGATGACAGATAGTCGATACGCGCAGGCTGTAAACAGGGTGGAAGCCGCTTTGGCCCGCCTTGAAGGGGCCATTCAGGCGCGTCCCCCCGTGGACCCGGCAGAAGTGTCGCGGGTTGCCTCGGCCCTGCGCGCGGCGGAAGAACAGAATGCGGCGCTGGTGTTGGCGAACCGCCAAGCGGCCGAACGGCTGGAGCAGACCATCGGTCGGCTTCGCGGCCTGCTGGCGACTTAAACCATGAGCGACGCGCGCACCGACGGGGGAAACACAGGGATGCCCGATCTCGATATCGTCGTGAATGGCCGAACCTACCGCGTTGCCTGCGGGCCGGGGGAAGAAGAGCGGCTGCGGGCGTTGGCGGGCGAGGTCGATAATCGCATCGCCGGGCTCGTGCGCAGCTTCGGCCAAGTGGGGGAGGCTCAACTCCTTTTGGTAGCAGCGCTGCTTCTGGCTGACGAACTCGACGAAAACCGGGCCTCGCAACAGCGATTACAAGGGCTGGACGAGCGGGCCGCCGATGCACTGCACGCATTGGCCGATCGGATTGAGCAGCTTGCGGGTTCCTTGGAACACGCCTAAGGTGATTTCGGTAGCTGCCTGGTGCGTCAGGCCAATATTTCCCTGGGGCCAATGACGATCCTTCGGGAACTGTCCCTGTCTAGATCCTGGTCTAGGTACACGGTGCCCACCTGCTTGCGCAGGCCACAGAGGATTCTGCGCCAACGGCCAAGGCGGCTACCACGTTTTTCCAACGCTTCGCCCCTTTCCGTTTAGGGAAGTTTACCGGCGCTTTTCGCGCATGCGGTATCTGCCCAGCGTTTGCTTAAAATTCTTTTCTTTCCGGCAGAGCTATTTTAATATCCCGTTAAGATTGCTCCCATTGCTTGCCGGAGTCGTGCTGTGGCCTTCTCGCCTTTGCCAGCCCATGCCCGTGGTCTTGATCCGGCAACGCTGTCGCCGGGATCGTCGGCTTGGCATGCGGCCCCGCTGGAAACGCGCAAAGCTTGGCATCGGCGGCAAGCGCGCGTGCGGCGCAAACTGGCGGCGCGGGCAGAGCCCGGCTCGGCCTTGGCGCTTGCCTCCCATCTCGAAAGCTTTTTGAGCAGCTATCCGCCAGGGTGCATCTCGGGCTATTGGCCGCAGGGGATGGAGTTAGACCCGCGTCCGGCGCTCGAACGGCTGTTGTTGCGCGGTTGGACGCTGGCCTTGCCGGTCGTTGAGGATATGAACAAGCCGCTGCTGTTCCGCCGCTGGCATCCGAGCGACACCCTCGTTCATGCCGTCTTCAGTACGGAGCCCGGCCCGGAAGCGCCCCTGTGTGATCCTGATGTTATTTTGGTGCCTCTGCTCGCCTTCGACCGCGCGGGTCAGCGTTTAGGCCAAGGGGGCGGTTTTTATGATCGGACCTTGGCGGCGCGCCCTGGTGCTTTGGCGGTCGGCATTGCTTTTTCAGGGCAGGCCTGCCCGCCCGACCCCGACGACCCCCTTTCCCTTTTGCCGATTGGCCCCTATGACAAACCTTTATCGGTTATCGTAACCGAACGAGGGTGCCGACATTTTCCGCAAGAGTCTTAGAAACTCAGTTGCGGAGGGCGTCGGCGGAGGAGTAGAGGCCGATGCGGGTGCTGTTTTTTGGCGATATTGTGGGCCGGTCGGGCCGGGATGCGCTGGTAAAGCATCTTCCGGGACTGAAGACTGAGCTTTCTCCCGATTTTATCGTGGTGAATGCCGAAAATGCGGCGGGCGGCTTTGGGCTGACGCTTGAGATCGCCAACGAGTTGTTCGCGGCGGGGATCGATTGCCTCACCTTAGGCAATCACTCGTGGGACCAGCGCACGCTGCTCACGCAGATCGATGCCGAAGGCCGGATTGTCCGCCCGATCAATTATCCACCGGGAACGCCGGGGCGCGGTGCGGGGCTCTATACCAAAGGCGGCAAAAAGCTGCTGGTGGTGAATGTCATGGGCCGCCTGTTCATGGACCCGCTGGACGATCCTTTCCGCACCCTTGATGCGGAACTGTCGAAATACCGGCTCGGCGGCTCGGTCGATGGCATTTTGATTGACGTGCACGCCGAAGCGAGTTCCGAGAAAATGGCGCTGGGGCACTACCTCGATGGGCGCGTGTCTTTCGTCGTCGGCACTCACACCCATGTTCCCAGCGCCGACGGGCGGCTGCTGCCCAAGGGCACGGCCTATCAGACCGACGCGGGCATGTGCGGCGACTATAACAGCGTCATCGGCATGAAAGCCGATCCGGCGGTGGCCCGCTTCGTCCGCAAACTCCCCGGCGACCGCCTGACCCCGGCGGAGGGCGAGGGCACGATCTGCGGCGCGCTGGTCACGCTGGGGGCGAACGGTTTGGCCGAGGCGATCCGCCCGGTACGGCGCGGGCCGGGGCTGTTGGAGGCTTAGAGCCTACTCCCACACGCTCCGGCGCGGGCGTGGGCGGGAGAGGGCGGGGGCCCATTGGTCGGGGATGGGGGAATAGGCCGGGCGTTTGAAAATCCGGCCGTTCGGCTTGTAGAACAGGTAGCCCTGACCGTGGGTCACGCCGAGCGAGGTGAGAATCGCGGCCTGGGCCTCGGTCTCGATCATTTCCGCCGTGGTTTCGATGCCGAGTTCTTTGCACAGCGAGAGAATGGCGCGGACGAACATGCGGTCGCGGTCGTTGCTCTGGATGTTTTTCACATACACGCCGTCGAGCTTCACCACGTCGACCTTAAAGGCGCGCAGGTAATGCAGGGCTGCCGCCCCGGCACCAAAATCATCGATGCAAACGCGATATTCCAACGCGCGCAGCTTATCGATAATCCGGCCAACCCGCTCCAAATCGCCAATCGTCGCCGATTCGGTCACTTCGATGAGCAGGCGGCGGCGCAGCTTAGGGTAACGGCGTAGCAATTCTTCGAAATCATTGACGAAGAGTTCCGATTCGAGCGACCCGCCCGAAATATTCACCGCAATATCGTAAGCCTCCGGCTCCGCATCCAACTGCTTCAACACTTGGCGGCAGATGGACATATCGAGTTCCGTCACCATCCCAACTTGTTCGGCGAAGGTGACGGTTTCGAAGGGGGAGGAGCCATCGGGCAGGCGCGACAATGCCTCCTGATGATGAATGCGCCGCGTCTTCAAATCGACAATCGGATGAAACACCAGATTGAAACCATGGGAGGCGAGAATATCGCGAATAGAGGTCACGCGCGCGACCGTATCCTTCATCAACGCGCCCAGGCTTTCATTCAAATTGGTAACGGTAAAGTCACCTTTTTGCGTCTCCGTAAACTTCGTGACCGCATAAATCAGCGCGCGGCTGGCGTCGATCACATTAATATCAGTAATATCGATTTTAAGTTCGCTGGCCGTGACTTCGACGCCCTGGCCCTCCGGGTCGAGTTGCCGTGCCAGCGCTTCGACCTGCGCCTTAATATCGCGCGCATCAACCGACGCTTCGTGCAAAACGCCGTATTTATCGTCACTCAGCCGCACCGCACTATCACCGCCCTGGCTTTGGCTGGAGAGCAAGGCCCCCAACGCACGCTGAAAGGCGGCCTGTTCAGTCGCATCCAGCCGCGCGCCCAAATCCGTCACCCCCTGCAAGTCTACCATGGTCAGGCGGAGGGGTTCTTGATCCGGATGGTCTTTCGCGTATTTCAGGCGGCGGGTGGCGATTTCGGTAAAAGCATCCTGGGTGAGCAGACCGGTCGATCGGTCGCGCTGGTTTGGCCCTTCCTCCAGGCGCTCCAGAGCGCGCGGCAAACCGTCCTCATCCACATCCATGCGGTTCGCAAACGACAGGTAAAACCGATCTTGGCGCTCGGGCAGCGGGAAGCCCGCGACCGACCCCGCCGATAGCCGCCCGCCTTGCACATTCATGAACAGCGATTGCGGGCGCAAGCGCAGGCCATTGGCAAGAGCCACCTGAACTTCTTTAATCAGTCCCCGGCTGGCCTCCGCGAGAAGATTTGCGAGCGGGCAGCCAACGAGCTCATCGGTGGACAGGCCGGTTAACGAATAGCTTGCGCCAAAACAATAGGTGATCTTCATCCCCGCATCGACTTCTAACAAAAGTTCGGCGCGGGAGAAGGAAAAGGCTAAAAGCCGCGCACGATCTTCGCGCAATCGGCTCAGTTTAGCGTCTGAAATGGTGGCGGGACGCGAAGACGCCCCCTCAATCGGAGCGGATGCCGTTACACTGGTGCTAGAACGAGCAGGGGTAACGGCAGATTTCACGTGGCCGCGTCCAGAAGGCAGGAAAAATTACCAAACTAGGGTAGCGTGTCCGAAAGGCTACCGCAAGAGTTCAAAATAATTTAAGCATAAATCCTGAATTAAGGTTTTGTTAAGAATAAAACCACTTTCGAAATTAAGAAAATGATAAAGAATTAGAAAAATTACGTTAAGAGCGGGCTTGGGCGAGGGTTTCTGCCATCATTTCTAACTCTAACCAGCGATCTTCGAGGGTTGCAAGCTCAGAGCGTAACGTTTCTAACTTTACCGTTGCTTCGGCGAATCCTTTTGGATCTTTTGAGTAAAAAGACGCATCGGCAAGCTTTTGCTCCAGTTTCTCGAGCGC
>NZ_JBILQX010000138.1:0-9561 GCF_044372965.1 Elstera sp.
GTGCCCTTTACAGAAGACTTGCAGCGGCTCGATGTAGCTGCGCAGCCAGGGCGTCGCCGTGTAATGCAGCGCCTCAAGCGCGTCGGCGGCGGTCTTGCCGATAGTCATGACGAAGGCGAGGCCCGATAGAATGCCGAGACCCTGCTGGCGCGCGTACCCCCTAAATCCCGGCAAGTTCTGATCGCACCAGCGCCGGTTTGGTCCGGTCCAATTCGGCAAAAACCAATAGGAGGCGAGCTTGACCAATAGCGCCAACGATAGGATGGGAAAATAGAGCCAGGTGACCGCCGCCGCGAGCCCAAGCCCCGCCTCGGTCCAGCCGGAATAGGTGATCGGTGTCCCCAATTGGGTGTTCAGGATATGCTGCGTATAGGTCGTGGTGCCAAACTGCGCCCAGGTCAGGAATGACCAAGGGATCAGGTTCCAAAACAGCGAGAGGGACGATTCTTCGTATTTTTGCGCATGATGCGCGTAAGCGGCCGCCGCCTGGAACCCGGCAACGTCAGCGCCCTTCTCGGTCTCAGCAATACGAATGAAGGCAACCTCGACGGGGGGAAGAATACCAACCGCCATTGACGACAAAGACAGATCGCTCCCGACCGTCTCGGCCTCGCCGTTGAGAACATCCGCCCACTCACGGAGCTTATCGGACCAATCGTCGCTATCGCGTCCGCCGTTAGTGAGGGTATGCCAATAGCCGGACAGCGCGGGGCCGAGGGCGGTGTTTTCAGAAAGCCGGTCGGCCAACTCCCGGTAAAGGGTTTCGCGGTCTTCGGAGGATATTCTCATTGCGCGGCTCCTTGGTAGACCGTCAGAACGCGGCCGGGGTGATCCTGCCCGGCAAGTTCGAAGTCAGCGGCGGCATCCCAAAGTTTGATCAGACCATGCGCGAAGACAGGATCGACCTCGCCTGCGGCGACCATCTTGAACAGCGACATGCCGAGCGACGTTGCGGGGCGGAGGCGACTGCCATCACCGCGCAACCACATCGACCGGCCCTCGTCGCGGCTGGCCAGAATTGTTCGGCCAAGCCTTTCCGTGTTTTGAACAATTTCGACAATGGGACGGCGTCCGATAATTCCGTTGCGGCACGCCGGGGGGCAGCCGGGCAGGGAGATAAAACTCCGGCGGCGCGCCTCACCAAACAGACCGAATTCTCTCAGGATTGGCGTTAGCTTGTGATGCTCGACCTGGGGATGATCGCGCCAGGGTGTTGAGCAATGCGGGCATAGGATTGGCACCAACCGCATCGAGATGACGGCGGAATAAACCTCGGGGTCGGCGATATTATGCGGCGGAACGCCCTCTTCACGCAGACGGGAAAAGGCCGTTACCCCATCCTTCGCGTGGAAGGTCATCCAAGCTTTAACGATGCGCGACCACAGCGTGAAGGCTTCGATTTGAATGATCGAGCGGGCTTCGCCAATGAAGCCCATATCCATGGCTCCGCGCAGAGCGGCGCGGGTAGCCGCTTTCCAATCCTCGTCAGACGTCACCGGTATCTGTCGACCTTCGGCGAAAACACGCTCGGGCGGATCCTCAAGCATATACAAGGTCGGCGCGGCTCCAGCGGCCGTCCTAAAATCAACCTCATACTGAAGCGCGCCATATATCAGCGTGGTTTTGCCATGACCGACCGGCCCCGTGACCAAAATCCCGCCGGTCTCGCGCTCGGCAAGCTCCTGAATAATCTCAAGATGGAGAGAATCGATGCCAAGGCTACCAAGCGGCCTGACCCGCCCGTCCGGGGTTTGTTCAACCAGACGAACCACCAAAACCTTACCCAGGCTATCCATAAACTGAGCGCGGATCATGCCAAGGTGGCGCGGTAAACGCTTCCCGCCGTACGTAAACGTCGTAAATGGCGCGCTGTTCAACCCGGTATGGCTATAATCCTTTAGCCCTTCCTCACTATCGGCCGTTCCCAAAGACCAAAAGGCATTGCGGATGCGATGCCCCTCGGTTGCGCTCAGGGTGCGGATGGTCTGCTTGTCAAAATTGCTCGCGAACTGAACCAGCGCATCACCGCTCGGTCTGATCTCCAGATGAACGTCGCTCACATCGCGGCCCTCGGTCTGTGCCAGAAGCGTGATCGCTTCCTCGACTGGCACCTTTTCCTCAGGACTGGTCGCGGGCTTCTTGAGCGGGGGACGGTTCATCGTCGCAATCTGCGCCGACGGGGCGACCTTCAAGGGCCAGTCAGAGCGGTTCGTCGCGATCAGGTGTTGCCGCAGCAGGGCAATCTGCGCCTCGTCGGTTAAGGCGTGATAAACCGCTTTTGACGCGAAATGAACGAACGGGCTGAGGTTCGGGTCAAGAACGGCGGACATTACAGGATCCTCCCCGTCACCGACCAAACGCCCTTGGGATCGCGCGTGACGCTCTCAACGGCAAAGGGGGTTCGGGCCAAGGCCGCGGCCCAACTGCGCGGATTATGGGGCGAGGTCAGCGTCACCTGAACCAGCGTGCGCGTCGACGTGGTGTCGGCCTTGGGCGCGGCGGAGGGTGTTGGGGTCCCACTCCCAGTTGCAAGGCCGCCCGGCGGGATGACACTCGCAGGACCGGTTGTGGCGGTGCTCGGCGCGGCAGGCTTGGCCGTAGCTGCGCCCGACAGGGTTTGAACGACAGACTTTGAACTGACCGTGACCAGAGTCGGTGGGAGCGCTCGTTTCATCGCCTCAAAGACCTGGTCGGACGGGATCCCGCTCGGGCCGCTTGGAATGAGCTGGTGCGGCGCGAGGGTCAGCGTCACGGTATGGGTCTGCGCCGAATTGCCCATCTGCACGAGACTAAGGGTCCACCCGGCGGAGGTGCCTGACGGCGCGGTGCAGGTAACGGTTGCCATCGTCGGGGCGGGAAGACTGGGAGCTGCGGCGGCATAGGCTTGGTCGCAGGCGATGAGGAACGCCGCCGGATCGGGAATCGCGCGGGTCGGCGGCACATAGAGCCGCTCCTGTTGGACCACGACTTCCTTCGTGACCGTGCGAACTTCGACCGAGCGCTTAAACCAGCCGAAGGAGAAGATTGTTCCCGCGGTCAACGCTATGGCGGCAACCACCCACCAAGCCGAGACCTGCCCCAGGCGCAACCGCCGCAACGCGGAGAAATCCCGGCTGACCACAATGAGCGGACAGGCGAATTTTGGATCGAGGGCAACGCCTAACCGCTCAGCGGCGACCCTGGCCGTAGACGGCTCCCCCGATTGGAATTCCTCAGGAATAATTAAATCGAAAGCGGTAGGGCGGGCGAGATAGTCAGCCGCCGCCAGAACCGCCTCAGGTTTTTCGACAACCTCGTCGCGCGTAACCTTCCCGTCTTCGATCTCGACAATCCAGAACCATGTATCCGGGTCGGGATAATGGGCATTGCCTTCGAGCGCATAAATTCCCGCAGCCCTCGGCGTGCGCCCGATTTTCCGCGCGATCATGGCGGCGGCGGCCTGGGTTTCCTGCCCGCGCCGATGGTCGGGATGGGTGGTGAAACCTGCTTGCCGCGCGTCCTTAATAAAAAAGAACGAAGGTTTCTTGGCCTTTTTAGCGTAGGCGCGCGCCTCTGCCTCGGTCGGGAAGGCGTCCCACTCGAGACCAAGAGCATGATGACGCCCCTTGATCGTAAACGTCAGCGGGCGATCTGCGGTCGGCTGAAACCGGCGTTTGCTGTCGATGAACGCAAAAATCATGGGGTATCTCCGGCGACCTGGAGAATATTGCCGGTCGAAGGATCGCGATTTGGCGCAGTTGGGCTCAGCAGTTCGGCAGAGAGCATAACCAATTGCAGCTGATAGTTGGTATCGGCCGCCGTGGATCCCCCCGGCAGGGGAATATCGGCCGTAACCGCACCGGAGCTATTGTTGCGCGCGGTTTGAACTACCCGCGAGCTGAGGACTATGGTGTCGCCTGAGGCGATATCGATTTGATCGTTGAGTTCCCGGTCAAAAGTGTCCGGTTGCTGGACGGTGACATTGCCGGAGACGAGGGTCTTAAGATCAAGCAGTTGAGAGATGGTTAGCGCATACCCGACTGTCATCCGCGTCCGGCTGCTCGGCATTGCGACGATACTGCCTTGGGTGCCGACGGTCAGTTCTTCCTGATTGATCGTCGCTGTCGTCGAGCTGATCGTCTGGCCTTGATTTTGCCCCGCAGGGGTCGAGGAGCGGATATAGGTTATGTTGCGGACTTCGGAGATCCGCTTGACATAGCCTGGCATCAACGTCGCATCGATGCGCTCATTGGTGACCAGTGTATTGCGGCGAGCAATTGTCGAGATTGTGCTCTCGAGAGTGTCGGCCTTAATACCGGTCGGGGTATTGCGCAGGAGATTGAAGGCCGTCGCTGTGCTGGTTCCGATCAAACGCGCAGGCTGACCAAAGAGACTGCCCCAGACCGAATCAAGGCTGGTTTGCAGGCTTCGGCTATTGCCAAGGTCGACTGCCAGCACCCGCACCACAATCCGAGATTGGGTGCGGAGCTGCGCAAGCCGGTCCTGAACCAAGCTCTTGATCCTGGGAATAGCCGCCGCCGGCCCCCGAATTGAAATCACCCCTAACTCGGCATGGACCTTAATCTGTGCCCCAGGATAGGGCAGGCTGGGGTTGAGCTCTTCGAGCTTCTTGAGCCAGTCTTTGAGGCCTTCTTCGGTGGCAATGGATTTACCTGTACCGCTCGCGCCTTGCCCAGTGCTCTGTCCGCCGCCCGAACGGCTGCTTCCTGACCGGGTAGAGGCCGCCTGGAGGGCGGGCATCAGCGGCGTCGGGATCGGCACAATCTCAACCCCGGCCGGAACGAGCATGATGACGCCGCCCCGGTGGTCATAGCCGATACCCTGGCTGGTCTTAAGCGACTGAAGCACCGTCCCGAGATCACCTTGCAATCGGCCAACTGGATTGAGAGGCGCTGTCATCAGCGAAATGATTGGGTAATTGACCTGCTCTGAGAGGGCGCGGGCAACATAGGACAGCGGTACGGCCTCGCGGAGGACGAGATCCACCGACCCAAGCCCCTCCGGTAGCGGATTGCCACCTCCGAGTTCGATGACCTCTTCTCCAAGATAGATATCCGGTGAGGACGACACGCGGCCGGTTTGGGGCGCACGATTCTGTGCCCGCGCCGCCGCCGATGACAGCAGGGCGTTATTGGCATTGATGGCGTCGCGCGACGTGACGAGCGCATCATTGGAGCAACCAGCTAAGAGTGCGAATACCAGCCCCAGGGCGGCGGTGGGTTTGATAAAAACTGTGTTCATTCGCCCAACGTCCCGTCTTGGGTGATGCGGACAACGCGGTTGCCATGATTAAAGCGCGGCGTCAGCGCCGGCGGTCCGGGAAAACCCTCGTTAAAGACCTGTTCGACGGTTTCCTGAAACGGTCCGTAGACGCTGGCCCCGACTTCGATTTTCCGGTCAACTGCCGCCTGCCATTTGAGGGTGTAACCGGCTGTTTTGGCCCATTCCTCCATCATCGCGCGCGCCGTCGAGCCCTTGTGGGCCACCCACAACCGCGAGCCGGGTTTTTCAACAAGGGTGGGGATTCCGTCGAGGGTGGCCGCTTCCCGTTTCGGCGGCTCTAGCGGCGGCGCATCGGGGGCGATCCGCCAATTGGCCGGAAAATAGGGCGAGCGGTTGACGCTATCGGCGGTGCGTTCCAGCGTGCTGCACCCGGCCAACAGTGTGGCCGACACCAGGAGAACCCGAATCACTTGCTGAAACCTCCGACAATAGGGTGAGGCGCGATGATCAGCGCCGTAGGCAGGCCGTCGCCGTTGAGGCTGACGGCGGCGTAATGCGGCGGGCTAACGGCAGCCAAAAGGCCGCGGACGTTGGCCGCGAGATCAGAGCCCGGCGTGGGGGCGATTTCCACCGAAGGATCGCCGCTAAGCGACGTGGCTAGGCGGATACCGTGATGGTCCGCGAGGACACGCAGAGCTTCGCTGAAGGGTACAGTCCGTGAGACTGGCATCACCGGAGCGGGCAGCGGATCGGCTTTGAGCCCCTCGCCCTGCCCTTGACCGGGGGAAGCGGCCAAGGGCAGGGGTGCGGCAGAAGGAGGCTCTGCCGCAAGACCGGGTGCCCGCTCCAAGGGCGTGGGAGCGGGATCGGTCGGAGGGGTGGCGGGGGCCGATGGGCTTTGCGAGGCGGGAACGGCCGGGCTCACAGCGCGGGGAACTAGCCGCGTTTCCCGGTCGCTCTGAAGGGCAACTGGCGTGCCGATACGAATGACCGTATCGCCGCAACCCGCCAGGAGCGACAGGCTGGCCCCGAGCAGGCTCCAGCGGTAAGCGCGGCCGAGCATCTAGGCCTCGCTCGGCGCAGCGGGCGGCATGCTGCTGTCGGCGGCGGCAGAGCCCTGGTGTTTGAGAATGATCCTGTTGAGGAGGAGTTGAACCAGAGTGTGTTTGTTCGACAGCTTCATCTCGTGCCGGAGGCGCTCGAAGGCTTCCCTGTCGTGGGGAGTGCTCAAGGCGATGAGGCCTCTGCCATCAATCGATGGGAGGTTTCGGATCTCATCGACGCTTGTTTTATGGATCAGCGCGGTAAACTCGCTGCGGAGCCAATCAAAAAATGGCTGTTCGCTCCCGGAGCCAAGATAAAGCGGGTGGAGCAGCACGGCATACTCGGGCGGGACGTTAAAAGCGATGTGTGTCCGGATAGGGCTGTTTGCCATTCTTTTAGGCCTATTGCGCAGGTTGATAAGGTTCGAGAATCATGGTCCGCATCACCGTTGCGGTGACGTGGGTGCCCTCCCGTATTGTGATCGTCGGCGGAATATTGAGTTGCCGGTCGACGATGCGGCTTCCGGCGGAACTCACCGATTGAGCGACGGAGTCGCCAATACCTTGCCGGAGGGAGTAGCGGTCATAGCTGGCATTGCCGCGGGCGAGATTACCGCCAACGGAGAGGAGCGTGCTGAGCACGACGCCGAGGCCGATGCTCTCAACATGGTAATCGACACGATCCGCCAGCCCTGCCGCGCCCGATCGATCGGACCCGGTCAGACTGTCTAGAGCGATTTCCTTACCATTGGGTAGAATAAGGCGCGTCCAGACCACCTGAAGGCGGTCCTGGCCATTGCCCACGGCAGAGTTGGTTTTGCCGATGAGTGTCGAGACCGCCGGAATGAGAATAAAGCGCCCCGCCACACTGTCGCGCACATCGACGGTCGTCTTGGCGACGACATCGCCGGGCAGATCGGAATTGAGGGCGGTTTTAAGGGCGGCATTGATAATGGTGCCGGGTTTCAACTCGAAGCGGCTTTTGGGAGCGGTCAGTCGATAGCGCGACCAGCCGTCGTCGCCCTCGGCCTGGCGACCCGAGACGGCAAAGCGCAGGTTGGTCTCGACACTGGTCTCCGGCTGGCGCGCTGGCCCCTGACCCGCGCCCGCCGCACCGACAGTTCCCCCCTGACCAAGACCGGCGAACTGCGCTAATGCAGCGGCTTCACCGCCGAACCCGGCTTGGCCGGGTGCGCTCGCCGCGTTGGTCGCATTGGCGAGGCTTAGACGCATCAACTGTTCTTGCAACTCGATCTGAGAGAGCTGTTGATTTGCTCCCTGATTCGAGCGGCGATTGGTGAGCGCGAAGCGCGGATTGGCGACGCGCGCGGCCTCGGCTTCGGTGTCAACCAGCGGCGCTCCAGGGACCGGCTCGCCGGGAGCCTGAAGCAGATTGTTAAAGACCTCCGGTGCCTGCGAGCGCGGCGCGGGTTCCGGTTCCGGCGGCGTGCGGGTCAGTGTTTCGTAGTTGCTCGTATTGGCCGCCACCAGCGCTTGATTAGAGGGAGCTGTCGCGGTCTTTTCGGCAGGGGGCTTCTCCCGGTTCATGGCCCAGAAAATGATGAAGACGATTGCTCCGAAAGCGATTCCGGTCGAAAGGGTTGCAATGCGACTGATGGTAACGACTTGTTTCTTTTCGGCCTTGCTGCGCTCGTCGGCCTCATCTTTGCGGATCTCGGTCATGAGGCACCGCCTTCACGGGTGATCCGCACCCGTTCTTGAGGATCACGACCGAGCACAAGCTCGGCGATGGCGATGGCACGGTCGACCACGAAGAAGTTATTCTTGATGCGGTAATTAAGCTGAACGATGCCCTCGCCATTCTGGGCGAACAGCACGGGTGCTTCGACGCTGCCAAGGTCGGGGCGGAACTGGATCCAGGTCTGGCGGCCGTCGGTGAAAACTTGTGTTGGCTTCCACGCCGGATTGCCCGAGACCGTCTCAATCCGATAGCGAAAATCCAGCCGTGACGGGTCCGCGGAAATCGACGTTTCGCGCTCCTCGACGATTTGCTTTTCTTGTCGGCGTTGTGCTTGGATTTTCTGCATTTCCTGGGGGTAATTCCAGGCAACGCGCGGATTGAAAGGCTGGTCAGCCTCGACCGAGACGAGGTCTATCACATATTCGTGGCGATCCGTCGTGATCAGCAGATTGGTCTTCAAACCAGCCTTCAACGGTTTGATGACGAGAAAATCGCGCTCGCCGCTGATTTGTTGGTCAATTTTCCAGCGCACCACATCGCCACCCGACGCACTCTCGAAGCGCTCGCCGGGCTGTAGGGCGATGACGGTAATGTGGTTGAAGCGGGCGACGACCTGATAAATGCCGCCCACCGCATAATCATAGACCGTCGTCGCGCCGTCGAACTGCGCGTTTTGACTGGTTTGGGTTGCGGCTTGGGTCGCGCTGGTCAGGTCCAGCGCTTTGGCGGGCCGGGCCGGGGAAGAAGGGGCCGGGGCGGACAGGGCGGCCATCGCAATCGGCGTTGATTGCATCGGCGCAGGGCGTTCCAGCGGCAAGGGCGCACTGTCGAGGCGCGGCGCGACCACCTGTGGGACCGCTTCGACGAGTGCTACTGGGGCCGGGTCCGAGCCACGGGAGAATTCGATTTTGGGGAGATAGGCGCAGCCGGTCAGCAGCGCCGTCCCCATCAGCAAACTAATTGATGCCGCGCGCATAATCTTGGATCCAGGTGAATTTGGTGAGGAGGAGCCCGAGCGGATTGACCTGAAGGTCGGTCAGGGTTTTGGGCGGAAGATCTTCAAAGCTGCCCGCGCCGGTAAAAGTCTCGGTGCGCAGGCGTTTGCCGTTGGCAAAGCAGGTCTCTTCCCAGCGCACCTGCCACGCGCCGCCCGACAGCGGTTGAACGGCGAGCACACGAACTTGAATGGCCGTGCAAGCCGCCGTCTTGCGGCTTTCGGCCTCTTCGCGCTTTTTTTGATAGTCGGTGCGAATGCGGTCGGCGGTCTCGCCATCGACCCATTTGGCCACCAACTCTTGATTAGCGGCATAGACGATGGGATCGAGCGGCAGGGCGCGCCATTTCTCGATTAAATCCTGCAAGCGCGAGCGCTTTGCGCCGTCGCTCGGCGACCAGGGGCCGCGCAAGTCGACGATTTCCGAGCTATTCTCGCGGACCAAATAGGCGGCAACGTCTTTCTGGCTGTAAAGCACGGCATGGCTTGCGACCAAGACCGCCACCGTTGCCAGCAGCCCGTAAATGATGATCGTTTGCCGTCCAGCCACGGTCAGAACGCTGCTCATGCGGCTATCCCACGCGCGCTGCGCGTCGCGG
>NZ_JBILQX010000017.1:0-37719 GCF_044372965.1 Elstera sp.
GCAATGATAACCGCTGGGTTCAGCAAGAGGAGGCGCAGCAGCGCGAGCCGCTGGGCTTCGCCGCCGGAAATCTCGCTTGGAAAACGGTGCAGCAACCTTGGGCTAAGCTTGAGGCGATCAAGCCCAACCGCCAACCGCTCCCCGTGATCAGGACGGGGCGCAAGCGTGTACAAGTCTTGAAACTGCACGCTCAGCGGCCGATGGGGACTAAAGACGGCGGTCGGGTCTTGATGCAGCTTTTGATATCGATGCCTAAGGCGGCGGGCGCGCGCAGGATCGCGGTACGGATCGACCCCGCCCCAAGATACCGAGCCGCTACGCGGCGGCAACAGCCCGAGAAGACTATTCCCAAGGCTGGTTTTACCGCAGCCGCTGGAGCCAGAAACACCTAAAATCATTCCTTTTGACAGGTGAATATCGACATTGCTCAGAAGATCGGGCGTGCCGGGATGGCCGAGGCTAAGCCCATGGGCCGCCAGAACCAAAGGGGCGTCGGTCGCGCAGGCGGGGCAGGGTGCCCAGGTGGCGGGGTCGGCGGCCAGCCACGCACGGGTGTAGGCGCTTTGCGGTTCGGTCAGAACAGCCTCGCTTGGGCCGACTTCTTGTACTCGCCCATCGGCCAGCACCAGCAGGCTACCCCCGAGGCGGCGCACTAAGTGACGATCATGGCTAATCAGCAGTAAGGTCCGGCCCCGCTGGGCCATTCGCAGTAGCAAGTCTGCCACATCGTCCAGCCGCTCCGAATCGAGCCCCTTGGTTGGCTCGTCGGCAATCAGCAACGGCGCGTCGAGCCGCAGGGCGCTGGCCATCACCGCGCGCTGGGCCATGCCGCCGGAAAGCTGAAAGGGATAGGCGGCGGCGCTGCTGGCGGGAAGATCGACCGCGGCCAAACTCGCCTGAACCGGTGCGGGCGTTTGCCCGGTTTGAGCGAGCATGTGCCCGAGCCGCTGGGTTGGGTCGAGCGCTGCGCCGGGCTCCTGCGGCACCAGGAGAAAATCGGATGCCCACAGGTCACGCAGCGCCTCCGGCTTGCAAAGGTCAAAGGTACCGCCCCGCCACTGCACGGTGCCGACAGCCCGAAACCCTGGCGGCAGCAACCCCATCAACGCTTGAGCGATTAGGCTTTTGCCGCCGCCGCTCTCGCCAATGATCGTGAGTATCCCCCCGGCAGGGAGCGAAAATTCGATATCGCGCACCAGCGCTTTTCCGGCCCCGTCATAGATCGTCAGGCCGCGCACGATGAGTACCGCGCTCATACTTGACCCTCCTCGGATGCTGGCAGCGCGGCGCGGCCGATCAAGGTTGCGGACAAGGTAACGACAAAGAGCCCGATGCACGGGGCTGCGGTCTGCCAGGGCGCTTCGGTCAAGTAGGGCAGTGCTTCCGCAATCATAGCGCCCCATTCCGGCGTCGGTGGGGTCAGGCCGAGCCCGAGAAAACCTAATCCGGCAATCGTCATAATTGTTGTGCCAAGTCCGAGGGTGAGTTGCGGCACAAGCAGCGGCAGCAATGGCGGTAGGAGATGGTGACGAAAAATCGCACCGGCCCCAAACCCGGCAAGGCGGGCGGCCTCGACATGGGTACTCAGCAGCTCCCCGGCGACAATCGCCCGGCTCAAGCGGGCAAAGGGCGGGGCTTGAGTGAGCGTGAGGCCGATCACCAGCGGCACGGCTCCGCCCCCCAAAAGTCCCACCAAAAGCAACGCGAGCAGAATTCCCGGAAAGGCTAACAGTAGGTCGATCCCGCGCATAATCAGACTCTCGCCCCAGCCGCCCCACCAGGCGGCGCATAGGCCAAGGAGGGTTCCGACGAGGGCGGCAAAGCCAATGCAGGCCGCCGCCAGCCCCACCGAGCGCGGTGCGCCATGGGCCAGTCGGGCGAGAACATCCCGCCCGAGATGATCCTGCCCCAGCCAATGCTGAAGGCTGGGTTCGCCCAAGGCTCCGGCCAAATCTTGCTCAATCGGATCGTGCGTGACGGCGAGGGGGAGGAGGGCCAGCAGCGCCAAAAACCCGCCCAGCACAATGAAAGGCCACCGTCCCATCAAGCCAACCGTCGACGGCGGGGATCGAGCGCCAGCGCGGCACTATCTGCGAGAAGATTCACCAGCGCATAGAGCAGGCCAATCAGCAGCGCACACCCCAAGATAATTGGAATATCCCGCGCGACTAAGGCCCGCACTAACAGATCGCCCAGGCCGGGATAATTGAACAGCGTTTCGACAATCACGAAGCCATCGATCAAGAACCCCATCTGCAAAGCGGCAAAGGTGATGATCGGGATCGCCGCATTGCGCACGCCATGGTGTTGAAAGGCGGCCCGCGCCGGCAAGCCCCGCAACCGGGCGAACAGCATATAGGGCGCGCGGTCTACCTCGCGTACAGCCGCGCGAATGACGGGAATCGAAAAGGCGGTAAGTCCTAACGCCAGCGTTAGCGCAGGTAAAATAAGATGGGCCGGGGTTTTGAACCCAGCGGGCGGCAACCAGCGCAGCGTGAGGGCAAACAGGCTAATCAAACCGATTCCCACCAGAAAACTCGGCAGCGCCGCAAACAAGACGCTGAAGCCGGTTACCGCCCGATCCAGCGCCCCGCCCGGCCTGAGACCGCAGGCAATACCGAGCGGCAGCGCCAAGGCGTAAGAGAGGGCCCACCCCAGCAACCCCAGCCCCAGGGTGTAGCGGGCATGGTAGAGAATCTCGTCGATAACCGGCTTGCGGGAGACGAGCGACCGTCCAAAGTCGCCCCGCATGACCCGGCCCATCCATTGGCCATATTGGACCAGTAAGGGCCGATTAAGCCCCTCGTCCTGCCGTAAGCGCGCTTCGACCTCCGGGGTAACGCGGTCGGCCCCGACGCGGGCAATGGCAATCGACAGGGCCAGATCGCCGGGGAGCGCGTGGGTAATCCCGAAGCAAAGGGTGGCGATGACCCATGCCGTCGCCAAAGCCTGCCCCAGTCGCTGCCCTATCGCCCTCATGATCGCCGCTTCCGTTCCCCGACGGCAACCACGGCCGCCGCGCCAACGATCAAACCGGCCCCGAGCAGACTAAGCGGCACTGGCAAAAGCCCGAAGACCAGCAGATCGAACCCCATCGCCCAGAGCATCGCCGTATATTCGAAGGGGGCCAGGGTCGAAACGGGCGCGCGGGCGATAGCTTCGGTCATCGCAATATGCGCAAGCCCGCCGGTCAGTCCGGCCCCGACAAGCCACGCGAGCGTCGCGCCATCGGTCGCAGCCCAGCCGAAGGGGGCCGTGGTAAGCCCGCCAACGGCGCACACCAGCGCAAAATAGAAGGCGATTGTGCCGGGCGGCTCGGTCGCCGTCAGCCGTTTGATTTCGATTTTTGCCGCGGCCGTTGTCGCCGCCATCGCGATGCCGGCACCAACGCCGATCACGGTTCCCATATCCAAGCTTGGCCCGGCGAGCGCGGGCAGCAGCATGAAACCCACCCCGGCAAAGCCGACGAGCGCCGCAAGAACGACCAGAAACCCAGGTCGCTCGTGCAGAAACAGCACGGCGATGGAAATCACCAACAGCGGGGCAAGAAAGCCTAGAGCCGCAGCCAAAGCCAGCGGCAAATAGCTGAGCGAGAGGAACGAAAAAGCCATCGCCACAAAGCCGAAGAGGCTTCGCTTTACATGTCCAAAAGGGTAACGGGTGCGCAGCCCGCCCGGAAACTGCCCCCGCACCGCCAGATAAGCGACAATCGGCATCAACGCAACGGCACTGCGCCAGAACATGATCTGCCCAACGGGGGCTTCTACCGAGGCCAAGCGCACGCACAGGCTCATGAACGCGAAAAGGCCCGTCGCGAGAATACGCAGGCCAATCCCAGCAAAAAGCGACGGCGGCGGGGCGATGCTCGCCCCGCTGGAGGAGGTTAACCCCATGCCATTGCCTCGGCGAGGTAGCGCATCTCATAGGGGTCGATCGCCACATCACGCAAGCGGGGCGAAACGGCCACGGTATGCTCGAACCAAGCCACGGGAATCACCGGCAGTTCATCGTGCAGCACGGCGGTGATTTCTGCCCGCAACCGCGCCTTTTCGGTGGGATCGAAGCTACCGACATAGGCGTCGGTCAACCGCTTCATCTGGGCGCGCTCCGGCCAATTGACCGTGCCCCAGGTGGATTTTTCGCGGGTATAATCGGGAATGATCGTGGCGATAACGTCGGGCACATTCACATAGGTGCGGGCGAACATTGTCATTTCCATCCGATCTTCCCGGATCGCCGTTGGAATAATCGCCGCAGGGCCGACCTCAATACTCATATCCAAGCCAATCTGCTTGAACTGGGCTTGCAGCGCGGCGGCCATCGGCGGCAGTTCTGGGCGGTTGGCGAGGGTGAGGAGTTTGGCGGCAAACCGCACCCCATTTTTAATCCGAATGCCATCGGCGCCTGTAACCCAGCCCGCGCTCTCCAATAAACGCTGCGCTTCGGCGATATTCTGGTTCAGGGCGGGCAACGCGGGATTATGCCATTCGGTGAGAATCGGCGGTAAAAGCTGCGTTGCGGACGAGCCCGAATGCCGCAGAACTGCACGCGCAATTCCAGCCCTATCGATTGCCAGCGACAGGGCGCGGCGCACATTCTTATCCTTGAATTGCGGCAGGCCGCAGTTTACCGCCAACGGACGCACGCGCGGAATCGTTAAGCTTTCAACGCGCAATTGCCCGGCAGCCGTAATGCGCGGCAGGGCGGTAGGCGCGAGCGTATAGACCAAATCGGCATCGCCCGCGATGGCGATATTGGCGCGCGTATCGCCATTGGCGACCGCCGTGTAACGCACGGTTGCGATGCGTGCTTTCACGCGGGCGTCCGGGAAGCGCTCCAAATCCAGAATGGTTTTCCCATCCAGGGCGACCAGCCGATAGGGGCCGGTGGCGATGATTTTTTGCACCTTCCCATCAGCCCCATAGGCCGCCGGAGCCAGGAGAATGGCGGCATAATCAACCAGAAACGCCGGGAGCGGGCTGAAGGGGGTTTTCGTGCGAATAATCACCGTCTCGCCGTCGGCGCTTAGCGCGTCGAGCGGCACCGCCGCGAGGCTTTCGCCCGAAAAAGCGCGCTTGAGACTATTCACAACTGCCTCGGCACTAACCGGGCTGCCATCGTGAAACGTCAGCCCCGCCCGCAGGGGAAAGCGCCAGGTGAGCTTATCGTCCCCAACCGTCCAACCGGACGCTACGCCGCCCACCAATTGCCCATTAGGCTCCACCTGCACGAGGGTTTCTGCAACCCCAAGGCGGGTGAGCAAATAGCCCGTATCGGTCGGCTCCAGCGACGTGAAATCCCAAGGGCCAACAATCCGCAGCGGGGCAGTATTTTGGGCTGCGAGCGGACCTGCCCACGCCAGCCCGGCAATCGCCCCAGCCCCCGCCAACAAGCTGCGGCGCGAAAGGGAGGAAGTTTCGATCATTGCAATTATCCTAGAGTAAGGGCTTAGCGCGTCCACCGCTCGGGCGAAGCGCTTGACGGAAGGTTGAGGCAGAGCAGCAGTCGGGTTTCGCCCCGCCCGGCGAGCGGCGGCGAGCGATGAACGATCCCGCTTCCCGGCCCGGCGCAACTGCCCTTAAACACACCAACGGCCTGCGGGGGAAACCGGTTCAGCGGCCCGCGATAGGCTTTCTGGTCGCGCAGCGCGGCGGCGGAATCGACCGGGGAAACCCACTCGGTCCCTGGCCCGCGATAGGTGGTGAGCAGCCGCGCTTCCACGCAATCCCGATGAAATTTCCAACAGGCGTCGCCCGTGATGCGCTCCAAGCGCACATCAATCTCAATACTCCCCGTGAGATCGGTAAAAAGCGCGGCGAGCATCGCAATATCGGCAATCAACCAGGGACGGAGCGCGGCGGTTGCGGCGCGATCCAGAAACAAAGTGTCGAGCGCGGCCTCTAGATCATCAAGACGCACCAAGACCCGCCCATCGGGGAGGCTTGCCGCCGGAAGATCATCGAGAGCCGCCGCCATTTCAGGGGGAATCTCGCGCGGCCAAAGGGCCATTTCGACCGAGGGCTGACGCAGGGCAAGAATGTTAGGCAGCGCGTCGCAGACCCTCACCGCCGCCTCCGGCGCATCGAGCAGACTCGCCATTACGCCATCGCCCCAACTTCGGCGTCGCCCCAGCGGGGGAAGGGATCGGGCAGATCCCGATACTGGTTTGAATTGACGGTGACGGGCAGGGGGGAGCCGAACAGGCAGGCATCCAACCCCGCGCACACGCCGGCCTGGCCCTGGAAATCGAAATCGGCATCAATGCTCACCTCGCTCATATCGTTCACAATCACGGCCACCCGGCGGCCCAGGCGATTGTTGAGACTATGATTCAGCGAGGTCGTTTTCCCGGCTCCGAGAAAACTGGAGAATTGGGTGGCAGGAAGACGGTCGGGCATCGGTGGTCCTGTGCAGGGGGGGATGCTGGCTTCGGGTCAGGCGACGTCGGCATAACATATGTTATAACATAACTTTTCAAGTCTAAATTGGCTTCCCAGCGTTAGCAGGTGTGGACGCCCCCACAGCGCAACAGCTTTGCAAGGGCTTTGGTGCAGTGATGAGCGGCGGTCGGGTGCCTCCATGTGTTCGGGCAGTTCGCGCACGATCACATGACTGCCGGCGCAAATCATCAACGACTAATAATTGAAGCAGCGTGAGCCGCGCGTTTAACTCAAGAAAGAATACTCTGCTTCAGATAGTTAACCCAATTAACCTTGATACTCCGGCACATCGCTTTTCAATTCAATGTTAACAAGATTTCCTATTTCGGGAGAAGGAGGTGTTGCAACGATCGCTCACCGGGCTCACTCGGTGTAGCGAGTGCAGTCGCACACTTTACAGATGTAAAATAACCTGCAAGATGCGCGTATCGCGCCCCGGCGCTAAAGACCGCACAGGGTTGAAATGGATCGATATTGTCTAGAGGCGATTGGACGCATCGCCGGTGAGGAACGCGCACCTTATGCACACATCACGGTTGATCGGCTGACACCGATCATCGGGGCGGAAATTGGCGGGGTAGACCTTGCGCACCCGGTTCCCGACCCCGCCTTTGACGAAGTCAAACGGGCTTTTCTCGAAAACCAGGTTATCATCTTTCGCAATCAGACGCTGACCGTGGCCCAACAGAAAGCCTTCGCGCGCCGCTTTGGGCCGCTGCGGGCGCTGCCGATGGCCGATATCGACGGCGACGATGCCGAGCTGGTGATTATCAAGGCGAGTAAGGATTCGACTTTCGTTGCGGGGGAAGTCTGGCACGCCGACGGCACCGCCGACCCTGCCCCCTCGCTTGGCTCGATGCTCTATATGCATCGCACCCCCGAGATCGGGACGGGGGGCGATACCCTCTTCGCCAGCATGTATCTGGCTTATGAAATGCTCTCGCCTGCCCTAAAGCTGTTTCTGGAAGGGCTGACGGCGATTCACGATGGCGCAGTTCCCTGGCAGGGCTATGAGGCCCCGCCCGGCCTGCCCAAAACGGAACATCCCGTTATCGTGCGCCACCCGGAGACGGGCCGGAAGCTGCTGTTCGTTAATTCGGGTTTCACCACCCATATTCCCCAACTGTCGCCGGGGGAGAGCCGGGCGTTACTCGATTATCTGTTCGCCCTCGTCGCCCGCGAGCAGGTGCTGAACTGCCGCGTGCGCTGGGCACCGGGGACTTTGGTGTTCTGGGATAACCGCTGTACCCAGCATCACGCTATCTGGGATTATTTCCCCCATTCCCGCTATGGCGAGCGGGTTACGGTTCTCGGGAGTGTGCCGACGCGCTAGGCGGCGCGGAGAGGATTGGGGCGAGGGCATCGAGGATCAATCCCCCGAAGGCCTCGCTTCCGTGCAGCGGGTCGCGCGGTTCGCAATAGAGCGCCTGCTGAACCCCATCGGGGTCACAGGCCTCGGCCCGCACATCGATAATTGGGATTTTAGCCACCGTCAGAGCCGAAATCAAGGCGGTTTGGGCCGCAGAAAACACGCGCGGATCGGCAATATCCGGCACGCGCTGGGGCGGCAGAACCGCGTAGACCGCCACGCCGCGTGCATGGAGCCCCGTATAGAACCCCAGCGCGCCTTTCGCCATTTCGGTAATGACTTCAGCAAAGAAGCGGCTGTCGAGAAACCCCGGCGGAAAACTGCCCTTATCGTCCTGATAGGCCAGCCAATTTTCCCAGGCGGCGTAGACGTGGCAGCAGAGGCCGAAGGTCGATACCAGCGGCACCTTGAGCGCATAGAGGCTGGGCACCCCAATTTCCGCCAAAAACCCCGCGACCAAGCCGTCCGCCTCGTCCCGGTGAAAGCGGCACCCTTCCGGCATGAAGTCGCAAAAATCGCCCGTGAAGTCCCGGCCCGAGCCGAGCGGGCCGCCAACGAAAGCCAGCCCCCGGCGCGTCGCCGCCTTGCCGATTGCGCCCGCGTGGGAATCGCCCAGCAGCAGAAAATCAACGGGTTTGGTAATAGTCGAGCACGTCATCGTCACACAAAATATCCTGAGGGGGCCGCGCCGGGGCGGCGGTTGCGCGTGGGGCGAGGGCGGGCAAAGCCGGTTGCTGCCCGAAAAAATGATCCATAACGAAGGCCACGCCTGCGGGCGAAACGCTTCGCCGATTGGCCTCATAGGCCCAGCCCCCGAAGGGAAACGCCGAAATCAGCTCGTAGGAGGGAAAATAATCGACATCGTCCAGGCGGCGGCTGAGGTCGCCCGCAACGGTGCGTAAGAGCGATTTCGCGTAGGTGGAGGCGACGAGTACATGGGCTCCGGTTGCCGTCGCCGTCAGCGGCACGGGCGAGACCGTCAGCAGAAAGCGAATGCGCGGGTTATGCTGCCGGATCAGAGCGAAGACCGCTTCCATATCCTCACAGGCCTCAGTGAAGCTTTGATTGCGCAGAACATGATCGGCGGCGCGGAACTGTCCGCGCACGGTGCCGGGGCAGGCTGGATAGGCATAGGCTTGGTGCCGGTTTTGCCAATATTCCGTAAGCCCCATCGTAAAGATAAACCAATCGGCCTCCCGCAGCGCCTGAGCGAAGGCGTCGAGCGTCACCTGCCGGGCCGCCTCCAAATCGGCGCGGCTGGCGACCCCCTCCGTCGGTGTTGAGGGCCGGAACGGATCATAGTAGCGCGCCCCTTCTGCCCAAATCTCGCGCGGCATCGGCACACCATCGAGCGCCCAGGAAACCCATTGGCGCAGCATCGCGGCGGTATAGATATTCCCCGTTCGGGCGGAAAATAATCCATAGCCTGCGGGTGTCCAGGCGTCGGCAGGCAGGTCCGGCGGCGGCGGCTCGGTGATATGCCAGGTCAGGCCCCGGGCGGCCAGAGCGCGGCCCAAATGCTGCGCGAAACATGATCCCGCCGTCACGATCTTCTGGCCGGGCAGAACCGGGGTTTTCGGCTGCCACAGATCGGGCAGGTAGCGCAAATCCTGATCGGCAACGGCGTGCCGCCAAAAGGCGCGCGGCGGAAGGTCGGTATAGGGGGAGGGGCGGGGCATCGGTCGGCCTCAGTTGGTGTCGCACGAAACAGGCACGGCGGCGGGGCGCAGCAGCCGGAATCCCAGGGCGGCGAGCGGAAGGCAGATCAACGCCATTCCGGCAAACAGCACCGGGCCGCCCCACAGGCTGATCACCAGCGCGCCCATCATCGGGGCCAGCGACGCGCCGCCATTCGACAGAAGATAAACGCCGAAATAACTATTGCGGCTTTCCGGCGGGGCCATGCGGTCGATGATGGTGGAAAAAAGCGGCATGGCGATCATTTCCGCCAGGGTGGCGCAGGCAATCGCCAGCAGCCAGACAGCGGGAACGGCGGCGCTATTGGCGGCGATAATCGCCTGCGCGCCCATTAGGCTGACGAGAGCGAGAGCGAAAGCGCGATGTTCGGCAAGCGCAATCAGCCAGCGCATGAACAGCAGATGAAAGCCCAGCACCATCAGCGTATTGGTGAGGTTAATCAGCACGATCAACCGGGTCAGGTCGGGCACGTTCAGGGTCACGAGATAGAAGGTCAGCGGCTCGTCGATCTGCGCGTAGATCAGCACCAGCAGGAAATTGGCGATAAAAATCGCCCAGAAGTGCCGATGCTTCATAAGCACCGGGAGCAGAGCCCAGAGCGTCGGCGCGGGCTCGGTGGAGCGCGCCACCCGATCGGCATAGAGAGTGCTTATCCCCAGAATCAGAAAAGCCAGGGCGGCGACCAGAAACACAAGGTTGCTCTGCCGATCCGCAAACCCCATTCCCAGGAGCGGGCCGATGGCAACCGCTAGATTCACGCTGTAATAGCGCAGGTGGAACAGAATTGGCCGTCCTTCGTCGGTCTTGGCGCAATCGCCGAGCGCCGAGCGCAGCAAAGGTTCGATCATCCCGCCCGCCGTTGCGATCACCAGAATCGCCAACATATAGCTCGCTTCCGTCGGCCACAGGGCGGGCAGGGCGAAACCAACGAGCGACACCGCGCAGAGCAGCGCCAGCAGCCGGGGACGTTTGAAGCGATCGGCAAGACCGCCCGCGAGCGGCGCGACCAGCAGGGCGATGATCCCGGCTAGGGTGAATTGCGCGCCAATCTCAGTGATCGATGTTCCGAACCGCTGGTTCATCGTAACCGTCAAAAACGGCCAGACCATGAAAACCGCAAGCTTCGATAGGCTGATGGCGAACAGAAGAAGCTTCGCTTCGAGCGAAATTTCCCGAAGCGTGGTACAGAACCAGGTAAGGCCGCTGAGGGGCGCTAGGCGCATTTCCACCGCCGCGCGCGCGAAGAGACGCGCAAGGCTTTGCCCCGTGCGGCCCGCGCGCTAGGATGCACGCCGTTTGATGGGAGAGGTTTGTGGAATCTGCGGTGCATTCGACCTCGGTTTGGTTTTCGGTTCCGCCGACCCCTGGCCGATTGAACATTCTCTGTTTGCCCCAGGCGGGCGGCGATACGAGCCTGTATAACCGCTGGCAGCGGCTGTTGGCCCCCACGGTTACTTTGGTTCCGGTCTTGCTGCCGGGGCGCGGGCTGCGGCTGGCCGATCCACCGTTCACGGCGATGGCCGATTTGGTCGCCGCGCTCGCCGACGCGATACCGCCCTATACCGCCCACCCCTTTGCGCTGTTCGGCTCCAGCATGGGCGGCTGGATTGCGCATGCGCTGGCGCAGGAGCTTTTGCAGCGCGGGCTTCCGGCCCCTGTGGCCCTGTTCGCCTGCACCTCCTCCACGCCGTTTGCCAAGCGTCGCCTGCCGAAGGTGGACACGGATGACCGGGCTACGCTGATTGCCGAAATCTTGGCCTTCAACCCCGATTTCGACCGGGTGCTTGCCTATCCCGAACTCGTCGATTTGCTGCTGCCGGTCATCAAGGCCGATTTTACCCTGTGCACCGGCTATCGCCCCCGGCACGAACCCCGGCTGACCTGCCCGATTATCGGATTTGCGGGCAACCGCGACCAAATCATCCCGACCGACACAATGCACGGCTGGACCGATCTGACCGAGGGCGGCTTCAGCCTGACCGAAATCGACGGCGATCATTTTCTGATCGAAACGGCCCCACGCCCGATTTTGGCGGCGCTGGAAGCCTGCGCCGAGCAAATTTTGGCCCGATAGCCGAAGATGCACGCCCGCTATACCGCCCTGCGTAGTGCCACTCTCCAGGCGCTTGCCGCCGGCGCGGTGCCGCTGGTGATCCTGCCCATCGAAACCCCGCCCCCGGCGGAACAGGGGCTGACCGAGACGGAAGCGGCGCGCGCGGCGCGGTTTCGACTGAGCGCCGACCGGTTGGCCTTCAGCCTGGGGCGGACGCTCACCCGCTATCTGGTTTTCGGGGATAGCCGCCGCCCCGATATGGCGTTCGGCCCGCAGGGGAAGCCGTTTCTGCCCGATGGGATTGGTTTCAACCTCTCCCATAGCGGCGGGTATCTGGCGCTGGTTTTGGGGGCCACGGTCGGCGTCGATATCGAAATCGGCCCGCGCGATGGGCGCTTTCACGACCTCCTGCCGCTGGTCGCCCATCCCGCCGAGCGCGACGTTTTGGAGGCGGCTCCCCCCGAGGCCCAACGGGGGCTCTTTCTGCACTGCTGGACGCGCAAGGAAGCCGCCCTGAAAGCCTGGGGAATTGGCCTCAGCGACGGTTTGACGGCCCTCGACACGCAGCTTGCCGCCCCCCAACCCACTCTCGACGGCGCGCCGCCGCTGCGCTTGCACGATCTTTCCCTGCCCACCGAAGGCGGGCTGGTCGGTGCGGTCGCGGCCCCGGTAACAGCCGGACCCGTTGCGCGGGTGACGCTTTAGACCGGCTGGGCGCATGCCGCGATTTCCTCTGCGATCCGCTGCACCGCCTCGCCGCTCATCAGGCCGTAATGGTCCGTAGGGAGAAGCGTTACCGTCTCCAGCCGCCGCAGTAAGGTCGCCCAACTGCGGCGCTGGATATCGGGCGGCGTGAACGGCAGGTAGGCGTGCGCCTTCCCCGCGAGAACGAGATGGGCTGGGGTGGCGAGCAGCGGGCCAGGGCGATGGGCAATCATACTCTCCATATTCGCCCGGCAGCAGTCGGTGAGTCGGTCGAGATACTCGCCCAGATCCTCGGCGGACCCGCTGCCGCGATGGCTCAGCACCTCCTGCCGGAACAGGGTATCGATTTGAGCGCCGCTGTAACTTTGCCACGCGGCCCCCGCATCGGGCGCGGGCGGATCGATCAACGTCACCCCGGCGAAGGGGCTTCCCTCGGCCTCGGCCTGGGCGGCCATTGCGCCAGCAACCCACGCGCCAAAAGACCAGCCGATGAGGTAAACCCGGTTGGCGGGGGCCGAAATCGCTTCCCGATACTGCGCCGCGCGGTCGGTGAGCGTAAGAGGCGGAAGCGTCGCTTCAGTCAAGCGCGGATCGGCGATGACTGATAGCGCCGCCGAACGGGGCAGCGCTTGGGCCAGAGCGCGATAGGCTTGAACATCGCCGCCGACCGGATGAATCAACACATAATGGCGGTCGCCACGTCCACTCCGCCAAGGGTCAGCCCGAACCGCCGCGTTCCAAAGGGCGGGCTCCGGCGGGGGTGGCAGGGCGAGGGCGATGACATCCGTCAAACTGGCGTCGGGGCCGATTTTGGAGAGGGCGAGGTGAATGCCGCAGCAGCTCTCAAGATCGGCCAGCGCGTCTAGCAGCGTTAGGGAATCTGCGCCAAGATCGCTAAGGGCCGTATCGGCCGGTAACGGTTTGAGACCCAGTAGCCGCTCGAAACTTTCGCGCAGGCAGGCCTCGGGCGAGGCGTTGGCGACGGCTGGGGCCGCTACCGATTCTGCCGCCGTCCCGTTGGCCCGGCGCGGGGCATAGAAATAATCGGCTTCCTCGGGCGCGACGGTTGAGATCAGCAGATGCGGCCCCGGTAGCGCAAGCGCTTGCCGGAACAACCAGCGCCCCTCCCGCGCCGTTAGGCCAACCGCGCGATGAGCCTGATGGCGGGCATCCGTAAGATTGCCCGATGCGGCCATGCCGTCATCGCGCCAAATATCCCAGCCGAGGCTGAGACGCCGACAGTCCGCAGGCTCAGCGCGGAAAGCGTAACCATCGAGAAGCGCATTGCTGGCGGCATAATCGAACTGGCCGACGCCGCCGAATTCCGTCGCCATCGAACTGCAATAGACCAGAAACTCCGGCTTCAGCCGCGCGGCCAGGGCCTCGGCAATCTCCGCCGCCCGCAGTTTTGCGGCATAGGCGGCCTGAACCCCGCCGCGCGGGCGGGTTTCGAGCAAGGCCCCCACGCCGATCCCGACCGCGTGGACGATGCCCCTTAGAGAGGGGAGCGCCAGAAGCAGCCGTTCGACTGCTGCGTCCACCGTTAGCGGCAGGGTTACGTCGAGTGCAAGCGCCGTGACGCGCGTGGCGGCATCGCGGAAACAATCGGGCACGCGCCCGGACCGGCTGACCAGAACCACCGACGTGCCGGGATCGCTGAGGATTTCCGCCGCGAGCGCCGCCCCAATCCCGCCCGTTCCGCCGAGAATGAGATAGGTTCCCGGCGCAAACACCGCCGGAAGAATGGGCAGGGCCTGCGGGGCCAATTCCCGCCGCCATAGCCGCTGCGCGTGAACGGCCCAGTGGTTGGGCTGGGATGTCTCGAAAAGCGGCGTTAGAAGGGCGGCGACGGCGGCTAAATCCGGCTCTGCGCAATCCACCCACCGGCACGGCAGCCCGTATTCCTGTTCGATTACTCGGCAGGCTGGACCAAGGGCGAGGGCGGAGGGATGCGTCACCGGGCGTAACCCCGGCGCGGCCCCGGGACTGACGAGTCCCAGCCGGGCGGTCCTGCGGGCGGCGAGGGGCGCGGCGACGCTTGCCACTGTTTCCAGGAACTCCGTCTCAGGGGCACAGTCGAGCAGGACGAAAAGCGGCGCGTCCTCGGGAGCCTGCGCCAGGGCGGCGGCCAGGGTGTCGGGGCTTCCCCAGATCACCCGCTGCGCCCGTCCGGCGAAAGCGGCTTTCTCCGCGTCGGTCGGTGTGCGGGGGGATAGGATGAGGAGGGTTCCCTCCAGGTGGGTCTCGGTCCGGTCGGTCGGCACCCAGAGGGGGCGATGAAGCCAGCGGGACGGCGCACGCCGGGCGGGCGGTCCGGCCAGGGGAGGTAGAAGGCTGTAGGTAGCCCGGTCGAAAACGGGGGGCGGAAAATCCCACGGGGCCGCCGCCAGCGGGGCCGAGAACCGTGCGCCTTTTATCCAGGCCGCCGCCATGTCATCGGCGGTCAGCGGGGCAGGATCGGTAAGCCGGTCGGCGGGGTTGGTTTCGGTTGGCGTTGCTCGGGCGAGCGCGGCCAGCAGCGCCGGGAGCGTTTCCCCGACCGCCGCTATCCGCCAGCGCTGGCCGGGATCGCCGCCTTGGAGATGGGCGAGAACCTCCGGTAAGCGCGCGGGATGGTCCCGAAGGTAAGCCGCGATGGCGGCGGCGCGCGCGGCCAGAGCCTCGGCGCTATGGGCGCTTATCAACAGAACCGGGGCGATGGGGGCTTGGGCTGCTGCGCCCGCTATCGCCGCTTCCCGAAGGATGACATGGGCATTGGTGCCACCGATGCCAAAACTGCTGACGGCGGCCCGGCGGGGCGCGGTCGCAGGCCAGGGCTGCGCTTGATCGAGCAAGCGGAAGGGCGTCGTCGTCCAGTCAATCGCTGGGGTCGCCGGATTGGCCCCCAAGGTAGGGGGCAAGGTTTGGAAATAGAGCGCCAGGGCGGCGCGAATGACGCTCAAAACCCCCGCCGCCGCGCCCAAATGGCCGATTTGGCTTTTCAGCGACCCGAGCGCACACCCGCCGGGGCTTGCCCCGCTAAAGGCTTTGCTCAGGGCCGCGATTTCGATAGGATCGCCCAGCGCGGTGCCCGTGCCGTGGGCCTCGACATAGCCGATCTCGGCCCCAGTCAGCCCGGCCCGGCGCAGGCAGGCATCGATCACCGCCGCCTGCCCCTCGATGGACGGGGCGGCATAGCCCATTTTCTCCCGCCCATCGTTATTGAGGGCCGAGGCTTCGAGAACCGCGTAAATCCGATTGCCGTCGCGTTCGGCGGCGGCGAGGGGCTTTAGCACCAGCACCCCATAGCCGCTGCCCCCGATGGTCCCGCTGGCGTTAGTGCCAAAGGCGCGGCACTGACCGTCCTGCGAGAAAATATGATTGGGCCGATAGGTATAGCCGCCGCTCAAGCTGGGATCGATCAAAACGCCGCCGACCAGCATCGCATCGGCATCCCCCTGCCGGAGCAGCCCCGCCGCGAGATGCAGCCCGGCGAGCGAACTGCTGCACGCGGTCTGAACCGTCAGCGCTGGGCCGGTCAGATTGAGGTGATAGGCGATTTTGGTCGCCAGAAAATCCTTCTCATGGTGCAGGGCCATCTGAAACCCGTCCGGCAGCGCGGCGGCGTCCGGCCCAGAAAGAAGGCTTTGGAAATAGGTGCTTTCACCGCCGCTCGCAATCACCCCGATTCGGGCCGAGCCGACCGCCCCCGCGAGTCCCGCGTGCGCTAACGCCTCGACGCTGCCCATCAGCAATTGCCGCTGCTGCGGGTCCATCAGCCGGGCCTCTTGCGGGCTGAGGCCGAAATAGCCGGGGTCGAACTCCATCATCCCCGCCATTTGTGCGCGGGCCCCGACGCGCGCCGGATCGTCGGGTGTAAAAAGCTGAATGCCGCTACCGCCCTCGCGGATCATGTCCCAGAAGTTGGCGAGGGTGTCCGCACCGGGGACCTTTACGGCAAGCCCGATAATCGCGATCGGCGCGGCAGTGGCTTGCGGGATAACAGGCGTGGGTAGGGTGGCCTTAGATTCCTCACCCCCACAGCGGGCGGCAAGGCGGCGGGGCGTGGTGGCGGAAAAGAGATCGGCGATGCCCAGAGACCAGCCGAACTGCTTTCGGCAGGCAAGATGGAACCGCATCAGGCTAAGGCTACTTGCCCCCGCCTCGAAATAGGTTTGATCCGGGCGGATCGGCAGTCCCAGGGTTGCCTCGAATAAGCTGCAAAGCGCGGCTTCCAGCCCCGTTGCGTCCGCTTCCTGCGCGCCGATTTGGGGCAGCAGCGTTTTGGCGCAGCCGCCGAGGCCCTTCCGGTCGATCTTCCCGCTGGGGGCCATCGGCCAGGTTTTTACCTGCCAAAATTGGTCGATCCGCACGAAAGCGGGCACGAGTGGCGCAAGATGGGCGGCGAGAGCGGACCCCGTCACGGCAGCCCGGCAGGCGATATAGGCCGTCAGCCGGTCCGACGCGCTTTTCTCGACAATCGCGGTCTCGACCGCCGGATGCGCCATCAGGGCCGCCTCCACCTGCCCGAGTTCTAGCCGATGGCCGCTGAGTTTCACCTGCTCGTCGGTGCGGCCATGATAATGCAGCAGGCCGTCGGCATCGAGGCGGGCCAGGTCGCCCGTGCGATAAAATAGGCCGCCCAGCGCGGGAAACGCCCCAAAGCGCTCGGTGTTAAGTTGCGGCGCATCGAGATAGCAGGGATTGACCATCGGCCCGCCGATCAGCAAATGCCCGACCACGCCGGGGGGCAGCGGCAGATCGCTGTCATCGACGACCAGAAGCCGCGCCCCGGTGATCGGTGTGCCGATGGGCAGCCGCAGCGGCCAATTGGCCGCCGGGCCGGTCGCGGTATAAGCGCTGACGACATGGGTTTCGGTTGGCCCATAGTGGTTCATCAGGGCCGCATTCGGAAGCTGGTCGAACCAGCCCCGAAGGGTTTCGGTGCAGAGGACCTGTTCCCCGGCGGAAATAACGGCGCGCAGATCGGGCAAAGCGATGGGATCGAGCGCCGCCGCCTCGGCAAGCAGTTGCACCGCCACATAGGGCATGTGAATCCGCTCGATTCGATGCTGGGCCAGCAGCCGCAAAAGCCCCGCCGCATCCTGGCGCAGCCCGGCTGGGAGCGTATAGAAACAGCCGCCCGTGCTCAGCGTGCCGAAAATCTCTTGAAAGGAGACATCGAAGGCGAGTTTTGAAAATTGCAGCGTGCGTGCGGGCTGCCCCAACCCCCCGGCCTGCCGGTGCCAAAGCAGGAGGCCGCTCAAGGTGGCGTCGGGAACGGTCACGCCCTTCGGCGTTCCGGTCGAACCCGAGGTGAAGAGCAGATACAAAGGCCGATCCCCGGCCCGGCGTACCCGTTGGCGGGGCAGCGCGACCGCCGCCGCCGGGAGCCGCAAGCAATTAACCGGAATCCTGATCGGGCCGAGCGCCGCGAGGCAGGCTTCGGTCTCAGGCTGGCAGAGCAGCAGGTCGGGCTGCGCCTGGGTCAGAATCTGGTCGAGAATCGCCGCCGGATAGCTGGTATCAAGCGGAACGATGGTCGCATTGAGTTTCGCCAGCGCCAGCAGGGCGACGATATGTTCCGCCCCGCCATCGGTATAAAGCGCCACCCGCCCCAGCCCGGCCCCATAGGTTGCCAGCAGATGGGCGGCCAGATGATCGGCCAGCCCTAGTAGGCGCGCGTAGGAAAATGTTTCGTCCGGCGTGACGAGGGCGAGGGCGTCCGGCGTGCGGTCGGCCTGAAGCTCAACCCAGTCGCACATCCGCTCGAACGGCAGAACGGGCGGTCGGGTTTCCGGCGGCAGCAGGCCGAGGCGGTAGGGGGTAATCAGCGCGGCGAGCGGCTGTTCGGGCGCGTTGAACAGTTGGCGCAACCCGGTTTCGAACTGGTCGGCGAGGGCCTCCGTTTGCGCAGGGGAGAGATAGTCCGGCTGATACTCCCAAACGCAGGTTAGCCCCTCGGCGGTTGGGATGAGGGTCAGCGTTAGCGGGCATTTGCCGTCCACCGTCGCGGGAAACGCCATATCGAGGGCGGCGGTCCCCAGGCGCAGAGCCGTGAAATCGGTGTTTTCCAGAACGAACAGAAAATCGAACCCAGCCTCTGCCGCGCTATCGATTGCATCGCCATAGGCGACATCCTGAAAGGCGAGATCGGCCCGCAGGGTTGCCGCTAAGCGCTGTGCCTGCGCGCCCAGGGGTTCTGCCGGGCGGCTGTCCAGCGTGAGGGGAACCGTATTGGCGAGCATGCCGACGATCTCGGCGAACCCGTCGAGCGGGCGATTGGCCACCGGGGTTGCGAGGCGCGGGCGGCACACACCAGTCACGGCGGCAATGGCCCAGGCAAACGCCGGTGCCAGCGTTTCAAACGGCGTCACCCCCTGGGCGCGACCATAGGCATCGATCGCATGCCACAGATCGTTCGGCAGATGGGTGGTCAGAATCCGCGCTTCCCGGCGCGGCGCTGTGGTGCGGGCGGGCAGCGACTCGCGCGGTTGGGCGAAATGGCGCTGGGCGGCGGACTGCAAGTGCGCATAGGCCGGGCTGCCGTGCCAACCCCGCTGCCAGGCGGCGACATCGAGCGGCGACAGTGCGGGCGAAACCGGCTCTCGCACACCGCCGCAGATGGCGGCGTAAAGGTGTGCGAGATCGCGGAAGATCACCGACAGCGACCAGCCGTCGAGCACGCTATGGTGGGCGTGCAGCAGCAGAACGCCGCTTTCCCGGTCGAACGGCATCCAATGGGTTTGGAACAGGCTGGGGCGGCTCAGATCGAAGGGGGTTGCGAACAGCAGCGCCGCCAGCGCTTCCCACGTGTCGGCCCGCACTTGGCCGGGCGGATAGGCGTAGAAGGCTTGGGCATCAGCCTCGCTGATCTGCTCCAGCCCCTCCGGCCCCAGAGCGAACCGCGTCCGCAGCCCTGGGTGCCGCGCCAAAACCCCCGCGACGGCCTCGGCCAGCGCGTCCGTATCAATTTCGCCGGACACGCGAAAGATAAACGGGGTGTTATAGGCGGTACTGTCGGGGTCGCGCTGGTTCAGCAGCCAAAGGCGGGTTTGTTCCGCCGTCGCCGGGCCGCGCCGGGCGTCTTGCTGCCGCGCGGGCAGGGGCGGGTACAGCGGGGCGGACGCCTTGGCCAAGCCTTCGGCCAACTGCGCGAAAGGCGCGCTCAAGATCGCGGCGATGGGCAGGTCGGCCCCGAACTCCCGCTGAACGGCGAAGCGAAACCTTAGGGCCAGCAGGGAATCGCCCCCGCATTCCGTAAAGCGGTAGGCTCCGGTTAACCCGGCTTGGCCAAGAATAGTCCCGGCGAGCGCAAGCAGGCGGGCGAGGGCCGAATCGTCCGGTTCTGCCGGCGCGGGCGCGGGGGCATCGTCCCAGGGGGCTGCGAGGGTTTGCAGAAGCCGCGCCTGATCGATCTTGCCGTTGGGGGTGAGCGGTAGGGCGTCCCATCGGTACAGCCGATGCGGGTGCATGTAGGCGGGCAGATGGGCTGCAAGATGCGCGCGCAGCAGGGCGGGCGTTGCGGTCGCATCGGTAACGAGGAAGGCGAGCAGCCGATGCTGGTCGGGCGCGTCGGGCGGACGATGGGCACAGACATAGGCTTGCCGAACGGCGGGATGGACGCACAGGCAGGCTTCGATTTCCCCTGGCTCAACCCGGAAGCCGCGAATTTTAATCTGTCGGTCGGCCCGCCCGCGATAGTCGAGCCTGCCATCGGCGCGCAGGCGCACAAGGTCGCCGGTGCGATAATAGCGCCCTTGGCTGCCATCCGGTTCGGGCAGCGTTACGAAGCGGTACGCCGTTTCCTCGGGGCGGTTGCGATACCCGTAGGCGACGCCGGTTCCGCCGATATAAAGCTCGGCGGTATCCCCTGCCGTTGCCTCCTCCATCGTCTCGGTCAGCAGTCGCAGGCGGGTGTCGGGCAGTGCGGTGCCGATGGGCACCTGATCTTCCGCCCAATCGCGCGGGATCGGGAACCCGAGGGCAAAGGTAGTGGTTTCGGTCGGCCCATAGACATTGACGATCTGGCAGGGGCTGGCCGGATTGGCCTGATACCAGGCGCGGACGGCGGCGGCGTTCAAGGCTTCGCCGCCGATCAACAGGCGGCGCATCCGGCGAAAGCAGGGGGGATGCTGTTCGGCAATCATGTTGAACAGCGCGACGGTCAGGAACATCACCGAAATGCGGGCGGACTCCAGCCGTGCGGCAAAACGGGCCGGGTCCAGAATCTCGGCGTCGGGAATAGTAACGCAGCAGGCCCCGGCCAAGAGCGGCCCCCACACATCGAAGCTCAGCGCATCAAAGGCGGGATTGGAGACGAGGGCGACGCGGTCCTGCGGGGTTAGGGGGCCATAGGCGGCGGCGCGGTGCAGCCGGTCGATCCCCGCTTCGCCCACTTCCACCCCCTTCGGGGTGCCGGTCGTGCCCGAGGTATAGAAGAGAAACGCGGGCGCTTGCGGGGGGCGGGTTGGCCAAACGGCAGGCAGAGGCGTATCGTGGGCGAGTAGCGCCTCAAGCGTGCCGCAAAAGCCGGGCACCAGCGCCGCTCTCGCGGTCGTATCATTCTGCGCTAAGAGGGCCGTACAGCCCGCATCGCGCAGAATGAAGGCCTGCCGGTCGGGCGGGCTCGCGGCATCGAGCGGCACAAGCGTTGCCCCGGCCTTCAGACCGCCGAGCATCGCCGCCACCAAAGCGGCGGATCGGGGCAGACAGAGGCCGAGGGCGGCACCGGGTACGATGCCGATCGCGATCAGGGCGGCTGCAATCCGGTCACTCCACGCATCGAGCGCGGCATAGCTTAGGCGGGTTTCCCCCTCCTCCACTGCGACGGCGGCGGGGTGAGCGGTAGCGCGGGCGCGAAATGCCCCGACCAGCGAGAAAGGCGCTACGATACTCATGTCTAGGCCCCCACCAACTGCCGAACGGGGAGGGCGGTCGCCATCCTTAGCGCCTCCCGTTCCATCAGCCGGGCAACGCGGAAAATCTCCTCATTCTCCAGCATGTCCCAATGGTCGCCCTTAACCAGTTTGGTCAGGTAATCCCCACGGGTGCGCTCCCGCCAAAAGCGGCGCTGATCTTTGAGTTCGGCGCGGGTCAGGCCGCTGCGGGCCTGAACGAACACCAGCCGCCCCGGCAGATCGGGGAAATCATAGTCGCCGACCGTCAGCCGGTTATGATTGTAGACCTCGAAATACCGCTGGATCTGACCATCGTCGATGCCCGGATACATGCCGTTGAATTTCACCAGTTTGGCGCGGAATTCTGGCAGATCGACCGTGCTGATACTGCGGCGCAGGGCTTCGTCCATCGTACCTTGGGTGTCGAGCAACACAGTACTAACGTCGCGTTTGCCATGCGCCGCCAAGCGCCGCGCCATATCGTAGGCGATGAGACCGCCGAAGGAGAGGCCGGTCAGAATCAACGGCCCATCGAGATGTTCGGCAATCAGGGTCAGATAGGTCTCGGCCATTGCCGTCACGGACGGCAGCCGCGCTTCCCCCGGATTAAGTCCGGCCGATTGAATGCCATACACACCAAAGCTTTCGGGCAGCACTTTGGCGAGCGCGAGATAGCAGAAGGCCGTGCCCCCGGCGGGGTGAATGCAGATAACCGTTGGCCCGCCCGCCCCCGCGCGCAGGCGGATCACGGGCGATTCCGGCCCCGGATCGCGCCCACCCGCCCGCACCCAACCGCCGAGCGCTTCGATGGTCGGATGGCGCAAAATCTCCTTAATCGGCACGCGCACACCAAAGGCCGCTTCGATGGCATGGGCCATTTTGATGGCTGCAATCGAACTGCCGCCGAGGGTGAAGAAATTATCCCGAATGCCAATGGCGGGGTGCAGCAGAATGGTCTTCCAAATGCCGTAGAGCGTTAATTCGATCTGGTCGCGCGGGCTGGCCTGATTGACGACGACGGGCGCGGCCTCGGCCTGCGCCGCGAGCGCACTGCGGTCGATCTTGCCGTTCGGCATGAGGGGCAGTTGCGCAAGGGAGATCAGCCGATCCGGCACCATATAGACCGGCAACCGGTCGAGCAGATGCTCGCGCAGTGCGTCGGCGGTTGCGGGTCCTGTGTAGAATAGGCTAAGGCGCGTCTCGCCGGGCGCAACCAGGGCAACCGCCGTTTCGACCGAAGGATGCGCGGCGGCTTGGGCCTCGATATCCCCCAATTCGATGCGGAAACCCCGCAGTTTGACCTGATGATCCCGCCGCCCGAGGAACTCAATCTGCCCATCGGCGCGGAAGCGGCCTAGATCGCCACTGCGGTAAACCATCGCGCCGGGGGCCTCTGGGTCGGGGTAAAACTGCGCGGCGGTGAGATCGGGACGCCCGAAATAACCAAGGCCGACCCCCGGCCCGGCGATATGGATTTCCCCCGCCACCCCAATCGGAACCGCCTGCCCGTCGCCGTTCAGGAGGCGGATGCGCATGCCGTCGATGGGCCGCCCGATGGGGATGGTTCCGTCCAGGGTCCCGTCACTCGGCGCGGTCCAGGCGATGCAATCGACGCTGGTTTCCGTCGGACCATAGACATTATGCACGCGCGCCTGGGGCAGAACGGCCCGGCACTGGGCGAGGAGCGCGGGTGTCAAAACCCCGCCGCCGCAGAAAATATGCCGCAGGCTGGTGCAAGCCGCCGCGTCCGGTACATCCAAGAAAGCTTGTAGAAGCGTCGGGACGAACTGGATAAGCGTAATCTCTTCTCGCTGCACGGTTTCAACCAGGGCAACCGGGTCGAAATGCGCATCTGGCGCGGCGAGAACCAGGCTTGCGCCAGCGGTGAGCGGCCAAAAAAACTCCCAAATCGCCGCGTCAAACCCGCAAGGGGTCTTTTGCAGCAGCCGGTCATTGGCCGTCAGCGGGAAGGCCCGATTGCTCCAGGCCAGCAGATTGGTAAGCCCACGATGGGGAAGCAGCGCCCCTTTTGGCGTGCCGGTCGAGCCGGAGGTATAGAGAAGATAGGCGGCATCCTCGGGTCCGGCGCTGTCCGGCAGCGGGGCGGACGGTAAATCGGCCCAGGCGGCGGACTCGGTGAGGTCGAGTGTCGGCCCGCTCGCGCTCTGACCCGGCCCGAGCAGGGTTAAGTCCGCCCGGCAGTCGGCTTCAATCTGCGCGCGGCGACCGGCGGGATAGCTCGGATCGAGCGGCACGAACGCAGCCCCGGCTTTCAGCACGGCCAGCAGCGCGAGGATTTGTTCGACCGAGCGGTCGGCGAGGACGAGAACGCGCGCGCCCCGACCAATTCTCAAGCGCTGAAGATGCCGCGCCAGTTGGTTCGCCTGCGCATCGAGCCTGCGATAGGACCAGCGCCCGCCGGTGAAAATCACCGCGTCAGCTTCGGGCGCGGCAAGCGCTTGCCGCTCGATCAGCCGATGGACGGCCGGAAAGTCCACCGCCGGGGCACTAGGGCCGCCAAAATCGCGCAAGCGCGTCTCTTCGGCGGCGGTCAGAAGCGTCACGCCCCGGACGGGGGCGTCGGGAAGCGCCGCCATACCGATCAGCACTTGGCCGATATGGCCGATCAAGGCCCGCATTTGCGGTTCGCTGAACAGATCGAGAGCATATTCGACCCCGAGCCGCAGCCCCTCCGGCGCTTCGAACACTTCGACCGTCAAATCAAGCTTCGCCGTCGCGCTGCTGGTATCGATGGCGTCGATGATAAGGCCGGGGAGGGCAAGCCCGCCGCCGGGCGTGTTCTGGTAAATCATCATCACTTGGAACAGCGGCGCATAGCTGGCGTCGCGCGGCGGGTTGACGGCCTCCACTACCGCTTCGAACGGCACATCCTGATGCGCCATCGCCGCCAAAAGCTGGGTCTGAACCCGCGCAATGAGAGTGAGGGCCGACACATCGGGATCGACGGGGGTGCGAATCGCAATCGTATTGATGAAATGGCCGATCAGCCCTTCCAGCTCCTGCCGGGGGCGGTTGGCGAAGGGGGTGCCGATGCAGAAATCTTGCTGGCCGCTATAGCGCCAGAGCACCAGCGCAAAAGCCGCCATGAGAACGGGAAAAGCGGTCACGCCCGCACTCCGGCTCAAGGTTTTCAGCGCGCTTTGGGCCGCCTCCGGCAGTAGGGCGCTCACATGGCCCCCGCGATGGCTTTGGAGCGGGGGGCGGGCGCCCTCGGTCGGCAGCGCGAGGACCGGCGGCACTCCGGCGAGAGCCTCCCGCCAATAGGCGCGCTGACGGTCCAATTCCGCCCCATCGCGCGTTTTCTGCTGCCAGCGGATATAATCGGCGTAGCTCATCGGTAGGGCGGGCAAAGGGTCGGCTTCGCCTGCCGAAAAAGCGGCGTAGAGCGCGCTCAACTCCCGGAAAAACACCCCGATCGACCAGCCATCGGCAATGATGTGATGCAGCGTAACCAGCCAGATATGGTCGGTCGGCTGAAGCCGCAGCAGCCGCACCCGGATCAGCGGGCCGCGCGCCAGATCGAAGGGCGTGCGGGCTTCCTGCTCCGCCTCGGCCCTTGCGGTCGCCGCGCGCTCGGCCTCGGGAAGCCCGGTAAGATCGGTCACGGGCAGCAGGTCGCCGCAGTCCGCATCCTCCTGGTAAACCGGCTCACCGGCGCGCAGGGGGAAGCGCGCGCGCAGAACGCGATGCCGGTCAAGCAGCGCGGCCAAGCTTTGCCGCAGCGCCGGAAGGTCGAGCGCACCGGTCAAGCGTAGGGCAATCGGATTATTATAGGAAGGATTGCCCGGCGCGCTCTGGTCGAGCACCCAAAGCTGCCGCTGCGCGTAGGAGGGCGGCAGGGCCGTTTCGGCGGCTAACAGCGCGATCAGCGCCGCCTTATGGTCGCGCATTGCCGCCACAAGATCGGGGGTTAGCACGCCGCGCGGCGCTTTGCATTTCAGCGTGTCGCCCTCGACCGAAAGGCCAACAGAACGGTCACGAAGCTGCTGGAGAAGTTGGTCGGCGGTCATAGCTCAATCTCCTCCAGGTCCGCGTCGGCGGTTGGAGATACAAGGGGGGCGGGTGGGGGCGCGTCGGTGCGCAGACCTCCGACCATGGCGTAAATCGGCTGATGGGTCGGCCCGAGGTCGAACAAAGCACCCAGCGCGTCGGGCGCGACCGAGCCCATGCCGCACAGGCCAAGCCCGAGATCGGCGGCGACCATCGTGAGAAGCTGGGTCATCGACCCTGCTTCGATATGGCAAAAGTCCAGCGTCTTCTCGCCATAGAGCGGCTCGATGGCGGCCCGTTCGGCGATGAAGAACAGCGCAAAGCCGCTGTCTTCGAAAACCGGGCGGTTGACGAAGAAATCATAGGCGTCGGCGGGCAGGCTCTTACCCCGGCTGGTGGGAATCAGCCGATGGCGGGCCGGATCGTAATAATAGGCCCCGCCCGGCAAACCCGTGACGCGGTCGGGCTTGGCATAAAGATAGGTTTGGACCGGATAAAGCCCCCCGGCGGACGCATAGTGATGCTTCGGGGCGTCGGCCAGGGAATTGCGGGCAAGGCAGCCGAGCAGGCGGGCCAAATCCGCGTAAGGAATCGGCGTCGGCTTAAAAGCCCGCACCGAGCGGTACGCGAGGTAGCGGTCGAACGGCGGCGGCGGCAGGTCCAGCGTCTCGGCCATCCCCGCGAACCGGCGCAGGCCGAGCGCTTTGTCTTTGAACGCCGCGCGGTCGGCGGGATCGTCGAGCGGGGCGAGCGCTTTGGCGGCGGTGGGGGCAGGGCGCGGCGGCGGGTTCGCCTCCCGGAACAACCGCAGCAATTCCTGCACCGTGGGTTTCGCCATCAGGGCCGCGAGCGGCGGGCGGAAGCCGGTTTGCGTTGCCAGCGCATTGACGATGCGGACGATGTCGATGGAGGTCGCGCCGAGGGTCAGCAGATTATCGGCAGGGGCTACCGACGGCAGCTTCAACACCCCAGCAATAAGGCCAAGAATGCCGGTTTCCGCCGGGGTGAGCGGGCGGGACGCGGCCTCTGCCGTCGAAGCTTGTGGCGAGGGCAGCCGGTTCCTGTCGATTTTTCCGTTCGGGGAAATCGGCAAGGCATCAAGAACGGTCAGGCTGCTCGGCACCATATAGGCGGGCAGGCTTTGGCGCAGGTGGGCCAGCAGCGCGTCGGCCTCGACCGGGCGATGCAGCACGACGTAGGCGGCCAAGCGCTTTTCCGCCTGCGCGTCGCCCCAAATCCGCGCGACGGCGGCTTTGACCTCGGGGTGCCGCTCCAGGGTCGATTCGATTTCGCCCAATTCGATGCGATAGCCCTGAACTTTAACCTGCGTGTCGATCCGCCCGAGGAACTCGATCACGCCGTCGGGCCGCCGCCGTCCAAGGTCACCGGTGCGGTAGAGCCGCTCCCCGGTGTGCGGATGGGGGAAGAAGCGGGCGGTTGATTGCACCGCGTCGCGCCAATAGCCGCGCGCCAGCCCGGCCCCGGCGATAAATAATTCCCCCGGCACCCAGTCGGGCCGCTGGTTCAGGCCCTCGTCGAGCACATAGAAACGCTGATGGGTCAGCGCCCGGCCATAGGGAATCGACCGCCAGGCGGGATCGACGGAATCGATCGGGTAAAGGATCGACCAGATCGAGGCTTCCGTTGCCCCGCCCAGGCTATAGAGCGCGGCTCCAGGCGCGAGGGCGCGCAGGCGGTCCGGCAGGGTCACGGGAATCCAATCGCCCGACATCATCACGACCCGCAGGCCGCGCAGGGCAGCGGTGCCGACGCCTTCGGCATATTCGGTGAGCAAGGACGCAAGGGCGGGGGCGGAATTCCACACCGTTACCCCCTGCTGCTGGATGATCTCTACCCAGCGGGCCGGATCGCGCGCGCTGGCGGGCGAGAGCGGTACAATCGCCCCCCCGGCGGCCAGGGTTCCGAAAATATCGAAAACGGACAGATCGAAACTAAGGGCCGAGACCGCTAAGACCCGATCCGCCGCCGTTATGCCAAAGCGGGCGTTGATATCGAGAAGCGTGGTCACTGCGCCCGCGTGATCGATCATCACGCCCTTCGGCACCCCGGTCGATCCCGAGGTGAAAATAACATAGGCGAGGTCGGTTTCATGATGGGGGAAGGGCGTCAGCGTCGCCGACCCATCGGGGCTAAGCCGATCTACCGCAATCCGCGTCAGGGTGGGGTCGGTAATCTTATCGCGCGCCGCCGACCAGGATTGATACAGCACGATTCGGCAATCAGTTTGGGCGAGGATATAGCGCAGGCGCTCTTCGGGCAGGTCCGGGTCGAGCGGCAGATAGGCGGCCCCCGCATAGAGAATCCCCAAGGCGGCGAGGGTTTGCTCCCAGCCCGGTTGCATCAGAATGGCGACCAGCGTTCCCGGCTGGGCTCCCGACTGCTGGAGGAGTGCCCCGATATGCGTCGCGCGGCTCCGTAAACTGGCATAGGTGATCGCGCCCGTTTCCAGCAGGATCGCGGGCGCATCGGGCGTGCGCTCGGTGCTGCGCTCGAATAGGCGATGGAGCAGGTCGCGCTCGGGTTCAGTTGGCGGGAGGAGCGGCGGCAGCGTGGCGAGGTTTGGTAGAAGGCCGACGGCGGTTTTTTCCCAAGCCTCAGGCGCGGCCAATTGATCCAGCAAGCGGCAGTAGGCCGCGAACATCGCCTCGGTTAGCCCATCGGGGAACAGGGCATCGATGGAATCCCAGTTGAACTCCAAGACCCCGTTGATTTCGAGAATCGTATGATCGATCCAAACCTGCGGGGTTTGCGTGATGGTATGGACCGGCTCAGCCCCTAGCGCCTCGGTAAGGCTAATGTCCGCGCCGCCCGGCCCCATCTCGATCAAGGTGCTGTTGAAAACGATGGGCAGCGCCGTTTGCTGCTCGCCGCGCACGCGGGCCAGTTCGCGCACAACCCGCACGCCGCTGACGGCGGCATGATCCATATCGCGCCAAAGCTGCGCTTGCAGAGCGCGGGCATTGCTGCGGAAACTGTGATCGCTGCGGTAATCGACCTCCAGCAGCACGATGGAGGTGAAATCCCCCATGATTCCGCCCACGTCCGGGTGTAGCGGCAGGCGGTTGAACAGGGGTAGCGTGAGCGTAAAGCGCGGCGCGCGGCTCCAAATGGCCAGCACTTGCGCATAAGCGGTGAGGAGCAAAACCGATGCCGTCACCCCTTGGCGCTTCGCCTGATCTTTCAAGGCCGACCACGCGGCGGCGGGAATCTGGCGGTCGCGGCGGGTGAAAGTCGGCACCGTAATCGTTTCCGGCGCGCGGGCGAGCGGCAGATCGGGCGCGGGCGGCAGATGGGCGAGCCTTTCCTGCCAATAGCGCAGCGCCCGCCGATAGGCCGGACCCGCGCGCAGTGCCTGTTCGGCCAGCACGTAATCGCGGAAAGTCAGGCCAAGCGGCGGCAGCGGCGCATCGGGCTGCGTGTAGAAATGCACAAGCTCATGGGCCAGGATTTGCGTACTGGCGGCATCGACGATGAGCGCATCCAGGCTGATGTGCAGATGCGCGTGACCCGATGGCAGTAGCGAGACGCGGAACTCGAACAAGGGCCAGCGGGCCGCATCGAGCATTTGATGGGACATGCGGGCGCGCGTTTCGCGCAAGGCCGTTTCGGCAGAAGCGCTATCGAGCGCGCTGAAATCATCGACCGGCAGGCGATAGGGCGGCAGGTCCGCCAGAACCTGCTGGGTGCCGTCGCTGCGGAAAATGGTTTTCAGACCATCGTGGCGGTCAATAAGCCGTTGGAGCGCGGTTTGAAAGCGCGCGGGATCGAAACTCGAAAGGCGGATTTCATCATAGGCATGGGCGCTCACGCCGCCCAAAGCCAAGCCCTCGGCCCGGCCCACCCAATAGGCTTCTTGAATGTCCGTGAGGGGGAAGGGGGCGAAGCGGTCCGCCGGGGCGGGGGTGATGACCGGCAGTGCCGCCTCTTCGTTTGTAACGGCGCTTGCTGCCGCAAGCTTGGTGGCCAACTGCGCGACGGTCGGGTTCTCGAACAGGGCCGACAGCGACAGATGGGTTTTCAGCGTCTGATTGATGGCGTGGATCAAGCGGGTCGCCAGCAGCGAATGGCCGCCGAGATCAAAGAAGTTATCGTCCCGCCCAACGCGCGGCAGTTTCAGGATTGTGGCCCAGATCGGCGCGAGCGCCTGTTCGTCGGGCGTTTCCGGTGCGCGGTAGGTTTCGATGGCGGGGGCTTGCGGCGCGGGCAGGGCGCGGCGGTCGAGCTTGCCGTTGGGGGTGAGCGGAAGCTGGGGCAGGGCGACCCAATGGCTCGGGAGCATATAATCGGGAAGCCGGGCGGCGAGCGCCGGGCGCAGGTGTGCGGGGTCGGTCGGGCCGACGAGATAGGCGACAAGCTGGCGGGTGCCGTCCCCCGCGTCGCGCAGCACGACGGCAGCATCGGCCACGCCGGGCAGAGCCCTTAACGCCGCCTCAATATCGCCGGTCTCGATGCGGAACCCGCGCCATTTGACCTGCTGATCGCCCCGGCCCAGGAACTCAATCCCGCCATCGGCGCGATAGCGGCCCAGGTCGCCCGACCTATACAAGTGCCCCAGCCCAAACGGATTGGCGATGAAGCGCTCTGCCGTTAAGGCGGGTTGGCCGTAGTAGCCCAGCGCAACCCCCGCGCCGCCAATGTAAATCTCCCCAACTCCGCCGACCGGCACGGGCGTTAGGGTTTCGGTCAGCAGATAGACCTGCGCGAAATCGACCGGGCCGCCAATCGGCGGATGAACCGGCCAAGCGTCGGCCTCAGTCAGATCCAGCCGATGCTGGGTCGCCACATGGGTTTCGGTTGGGCCGTACTGATTATAAAAATAGCGCCCGCCGAGGCTGCGCAGAAAGGCGCGCAGCGCGTCCGAAACCTGAACGGCTTCCCCGGCGGTAATCACCTCGCAGGCAGCGCCGGATGCGGCGGGACGCTCAAGTCCCAGGGCCGCCATTTGGCTGAGAACCGCGAAGGGCAGAAAGGCCCGCTCGATCCTCTCCGCCACGATGAACGGCCCCAGCGCCGCCAAATCGCGCCGGGTTTCGGTCGGCAGCAGCACGAGGGTTGCGCCCGTGCAAAGGGTTGTAACGATTTCTTGGAAGGCGACGTCGAAGTTCAGCGAGGCGAACTGAAGCACGCGCCGGGGGGCGGGCGTCGTTTGCGCCGCTTGCCAATCGACAAGATGGCTCAAGAGCCGATGGCTTTGCGCAACGCCCTTCGGAACGCCGGTCGAGCCCGAGGTATAGAGAAGATAGGCCAGCCCCTCCGGTGCAAGCGCCATGGCGGGCGCGCTTTCGGGCATCGCGGCGGGCGGCAGCGCGTCGAGACACAGCCGGGGCACGGCGGGCGGGAGACGCTCGGCGAGCTCGGTTTCAGTCAGAATCAGCGGCGGCTGCGCCTCGCCGATCATCACTGCCAGCCGGGCGGCCGGATAATCGGGATCGAGCGGCAGGCAGGCCCCGCCCGCTTTGAGAACCGCCAGAACGGCGACGACCATCGAAAATCCGCGCGGCAGGCACAGGCCGACCGGCGCGCCCAGGGGCAGATTGGCGGCGATCAGGCGATGGGCCAGCCGATTGGCCTCGGCCTCCAAGCGCCCATAGGACATATCTTCGCCCTGAAAGCGCAGCGCTGGGGCCGCCGGGGTTGCTGCCGCGCGGGCGGTCAGGCGGTCGGGCACCGATATAAACGCCCGCGCTGGCGGGGGCGGGTTCCAGGCGGTTAAAATCTGGGTGCGGTCGCGCGCGCCCAAAAGATCGAGCGATGCCAGGGCCGTTTCCGGGCTTTCGGCAAGCTGGCGGAGCGCTCGCTGAAAATAGCGCTCGAACCGCTGGGCGGTCGCCGCTTCGAAAAGGGCCGTTGCGAACTCCAGCCCGCCAACCAAGCGCCCGCCCTCTTCGCGCAGCGTCAGCAGCAGATCGAACTTAGCGCTGTGATGGGGAAGCGTGAGGGGGGTAACGGTGAGCCCTGGGAGGGGCAGGCTGGCGCTGCCCTCGTCCTCCCAGGTCAGCATTGTTTGGAAAATCGGCGTATGGCTCAAACTGCGCGGCGGGTTCACTTGCTCCACGATTGTATCGAAGGGCAGGGCCTGATGCTTCTGGGCCGCAAGCACCGTGGCGCGGGTCTGGCGCAGCAGGTCGAGCAGGCTTGTCGCCTCGGCCAGATCGAACCGCAGCGCGAGGGTATTGACGAAAAAGCCAATCACCCCCTCAAGCTCGGCCTGCGGGCGGTTGGCGGTCGGCGCGCCGATCACGAGGGTTTCTTGACCGGACAGCCGCCCGAGAACCGCCGCCCACGCGGTCAGCAGCGCCATGAACAGGCTAGTTTCGGTGCGATGGGTGAGGGTCTTGAGGGCGGTGAGCGTTTCCGCCGGAACTTCGAACCGAATCAGTCCGCCCTTAAAATCCTGCTTCGCCGGGCGCGGAGCGTCGGTCGGAAGCGTTAGCAACGGCGGCACCTCCGCCAAGCGGGTGCGCCAATAGGCGGCGTCCTCCGCCAGCGCCTCGGCGGTGAGATGGGTCTGCTGCCAGATCGTGACATCGGCGGGCTGAAGCGCCAACGGCGGGAGCGGGTCTGCCTGCTCGTCGGCAAAGGCGCGGTAGAGGTCCGCCAACTCGCGGGCGAAAACGCCCATCGACCAGCCGTCCGAAATGGCATGATGCAGGGTTAGAAGCAGCCAGTGGGACTCGGCCCCCCGCGTCAGCAGCACGCCGCGCGCCAGCGGCGCACGCGTCAGATCAAAGGCGCGGACCGCGTCGGCGGCCAGGCGCGCGCGGCACTCGGTCTCGGTGAGTCCCTCGGCGGCGGCGCAGGTCAGCGGAAAACCCAGGCCAGGCGGCAGAATATCTTGATGGGGCACCCCATCAATTTCAATGAACCGGGTCCGCAACGCCTCGTGGCGATCGGCGATCCGGTCGAGCGCGCGGGCGAGGGCCGGGCGGTTCAGCAGCCCCGCGATAGCAAGGGCGAGCGGCATATTGTAGGTGGCCTCGCCGCCATCGAGCCGGGCAAGAAACCACAGCCGGGCCTGCGCTGGCGAGAGCGGAATCGGCCTGTCGCGCGGGGCGGGCTGAATCGGCGGCAAGGCGGGGCGGCTTGCGGCGGCGATCCGTTCCGCAAGGTCAGCAAGCCGGGGCGCTTCAAAAATAACCGCTGGCGATAGGCTGATACTGAACCGCTGGCCGATTTCCGCCGCAAGCCGCACCGCGAGCAGGGAGTGACCGCCGCTTTCGAAAAAATGATCTTGGCGACCGATGGGGGCGCGGTTGAGCAGCTTGGCCCAAAGCGCCGCCAAGTCGGTTTCTATAGGGCCTTCGGGGAGCACGAACGGCGTGCCTTGGCGGGGAAGGATTGTCGGCGCAGGCAGGGCGGCCCGGTCGATCTTGCCGTTGGGCGTGAGCGGGAAGCGGTCCAGGATCACGAACCCCGCCGGAATCATCGCCTCGGGCAGATGCGCCGCCAAGGCTGGGGCCAGGGTTGCCGGATCAAGGCTCGGATCGGTCGCCCGGAGATAGGCAATAAGCTGGGGCGTGTCCGGCCCGCCGTGGGCGACGACGAGGCTTTCGGCAACGCCAGCGCAGCGGTTCAGCGCCGCCTCGATTTCCCCAAGTTCGACCCGCTGTCCGCGAATCTTCACCTGGGAATCGGCCCGGCCCAGGAATTCCAGCCCCGCCGGGGTTGCGCGCGCCAAATCGCCCGACCGATAAAAGCGGCCTTGGGGTAGGGTGACGAAGCGCTCCGCCGTCAGATCATCCCGCCGCCAATAGCCACGCGCCACCCCGGCCCCACCGAGGTAGAGTTCTCCGGCAACCCCCATCGGCACCGGCTGGCCCGCGCGGTCGAGAATAAGCGCGCTGGTATTCGGCAACGGTTCCCCGATGGGCAGGGCCGCGAGGGCTGCGAGATCGGTGGGGAGCGTAAAACCGCAACTATCGATGGTCGCTTCGGTCACGCCATAGGCATGGACGATGCGCACTGCGGGCCCCGCGAGGGCACGCAGGCGGCGGGCACTGGCGAGCGACCAGCGGTCCGATCCGCAGAAGACCGTCTCCAGAAAACCCAAGTCGCCGCCGTGCCGCTCCAGGTGCAGCAGCAGCGTATCGAGCAGGGCCGGAACGAAATCGGCATAGGCCACGCTCTCGCGGCGCATCAGCCCATACAGGGCGGGGGGATCGAGCAGGTGGTCGCGGTCGCAGAGGATAAGACTGCCGCCGCTGGTGAGCGCGCGGACCCAGTCGGCAGTAAACACGTCGAAGGCAAATCCGGCCATCTGGAGCCAGGGTTTCGGGGCAAACCCGTCGCGCTGCGCCCACGCGGCGCTTAGGGCGAGAAGCTGACCGTGTTCGACCATGACCCCCTTCGGCGTGCCGGTTGAGCCGGAGGTATAGAGGAGATAGGCAAGGCTTTGCCGGTTCAGGCCGCGCGCCGCCCCATCGGGGTTCTCCTCGGGCTCCGATCCTTCCTCGGTACCGACGATGGGGATGTCGGTTTCTCCCAGCAGCGCGAGGCTCTCCGGCGTCCCAATCAGGCAGGTCGGCGCGCTATCGGTGAGCAGGAAGCGCAGCCGCGCGGGCGGATAGGCCGGATCGAGCGGCACGAACGCGCCGCCCGCTTTCAAAACCGCCAGAACGGCGGCGACCCGGATTGGCCCCGGCAGAAGACAAAGCCCTACCCGCGCCTCGGCCCCCACGCCTGCGGCCATCAGCCGATACGCCAGCCGATTCGCGGCGCGGTTCAGCCGCTCATAGCTCCAGCGTTCATCGCGCCAAATCAGGGCGGGGGCGTTGGGTGTCTGGGTGGCGTGCCGCTCGAAAAGCTGATGAACGCCCCAAACCCCCTCGGGTAGCGGAGCGACTGGGCCTTGCCCCGCCGCCCAGGCCCGCGCCGCCTCCGCCGCGCTCAGCAGTGGAACGGCCCCCACAGGCGCTTCGGGCTGTTCGACCAGCGCGCGCAGGCTTTGGACGAAGGCCGCGTGGAAACGCCGGATCGTCGCCGGATCGAACAGAGCGGTCGCATACTCAATCCCGCCCGCGATGGTGCCGCTCGCCGTTTCCGCTAACTCAAGCGTCAGATCATATTTCGCCACACTCATCGGCGGCGGCAGAATTTCCGCCGCAAGCCCGGCGAGGCTTACGGCGGGGCGTTCGGCGCTCTGCCAGGAAATCATCGTCTGAAACAGCGGCGGATAGGCCAGGCTGCGCGGCGGATTGAGCCGTTCGATCACCTGTTCGAACGGCACCTCCTGATGGTCCTGGGCATCAAGAAGCAAATCGCGGGTTTGCTGCAAAACCTCGGTCAGGGTCGCGGTTTCACTGATCGGGAGGCGCAGGGCGAGGGTATTGGCGAAAAAGCCGATCAACCCCTCGACCTCGCTGCGGGTCCGGTTCGCCACGGGCATGCCGACGACAGGCCGCTCCTGGCCCGAAAACCGGTGCAACACCAGCCCCCACGCGGCCAGAAGGACGGAAAAGACCGTTCCGCCGACGCGGCGGCTGAGGGTCTTTAGATCGGCGGTTAGGGCCGCGTCCAGGCTAAACGGTTCCCACGCCCCGGCGAAACTTTGCGTCGGCGGGCGGGGGCGGTCGGTTGCGAGATCGAGCCGGTCGGGGGCGCCCTTCAACAGGGTCTCCCAGAAGGCCATTTGCCGGTCGAAGCGCGGTTCTTGCCGTTGGCTGCGCTGCCACGCGGCGAAATCGGCATAGGCGATGGGCAGGGCGGGAAGATCGGGCGTGCCCCCTGCAACCAGCGTCCCATAGGCCGCCCCCAATTCCCGAACCAGAATAGCGGTGGACCAGCCATCGGTGGCGATATGGTGGAGGGTGAGGACCAAATGATGATCCTCCGGCCCGGTTTTAAACAGCCGCGCCCGCAACATCGGCCCGGCGGCAAGATCGAAGGGGGCATCGACTTCTGCCCGAATCGCGGCGGTTAGCGCCCCCGCATCGGTCAGCTCGGTCATGGGCAGCGGAACCGGGTGGCCCGGCGGGGCGATGCGCAAAACCGGCTGCCCGGTTTCCGAGGCAAAGCGTGCCCGCAACGGCTCGTGCCGATCCACGATCACGCCGAGCGCGCGGGCGAGCGCCTCCCGGTCGAGCGGCCCGCTCAGTTTAACGATCAGCGGCAGATGATAGGCTTCCCCAGCCCCGTCCAACTGGGTCAAAAACCAAAGCCGTTCCTGGGCAAACGACAGGGGCGCTTCCTCCCCCCCGCGCGGAAGCGGGCGCAGGCCGCTGGCTTTCCGGCGCGCGAGAAACTCGGCGGGGGTCATTTGGGCGGCGGCTTTGGGGGGAAGCGACATACTCAATCCTCAGAAAATTCTTAGACCGCGTCCGAAAAATCGGCGCTGGCAAACAGGAAGGCGGTGAGGCCGCCGACTGTGGGATGGTCGAACAGATCCCGCAGCCGCAGATCGACCCCCAGCAGGTCGCGCAGGCGCACCAGAATGCGGGTCGCCAGCAGGGAATGACCGCCGAGATCGAAGAAAGAATCGGTCAGACCAACCGTCTCCACGCCCAAGACTTCCGCCCAAATCGCCGCAATGGCCTGTTCAATGGGCGTTTCCGGCGGCACGTAAGCCCGGCGCTCTAACCCTCCCGCCTCGGGCATCGGTAGCGCCGTTCGGTCGATTTTGCCGTTCGGGGTAACGGGCAGCGCCGAAAGCTGCTGGATCAGGTTTGGACGCATGTAGGGCGGCAGCGTTTCCGCCAGAAAACTCTGAAGCGCCGGAAGCGAAACCGGCTCTGGGGCCGCGATTGTGGCAACGAGGCGCGGCTCGCCGGAGGCATCGGGCAGCAGGCGAACAGCGGCGGCGCGAACCCCCGGAAAGGCGGCGAGCCGCGCTTCGATTTCGCCAAGCTCCAGTCGGAATCCCCGCAGTTTGACCTGAAAATCCTGGCGACCCAGAAACTCCCAAGCCCCATCCGGGCGCACCCGCCCGAGATCGCCGGTCAAATAGAGGCGCTCGGTTGGGTGAAGGGGGGCGGGACGAAAGCGCTCTTCCGTCAGGTCTGGGCGATTAAGGTAGCCGCGCGCTACCCCGTGCCCGCCGATAGCAATTTCACCCACGGCTCCGGGCGGGACCGGGTTTCCCGCCGGATCGAGCAGATAGGCGCGCGTTCCGGTAATCGGCAGACCAATCGGCACGGGCGCTTCTTCGACCGTGCAGGCGTAGCAGAAAGACCAGATGGTCGTTTCGGTCGGCCCGTAAAGATTGAAAAGCCGCGCCACCGGCAGACGGTTACGCGCCAAGCGAACCAGGGCCGGGGGCATGGCTTCGCCGCCGCACAGTAGGGCGCGCAGGCTGCGGCAGGCGAGCGCATCCGGTTCGTCCAGCAGCAGGCGCAGCGCGGTGGGTACCATTTGCGCCACGGTTACACGCTGGCTTTGGATGACGCCCGGAAGAACGCCGGGGGCGCTATAATCCTGCGGCGCAACAATCAGCGTCGCCCCTACGAGCAGCGGCGCGACGATTTCCAGAACCGAAATATCGAAGCTCACCGAGGTGACGGTCAGGCACCGATCTTCAGGCCGCAGCCCGAAGCGCTGGATAGCCCAATCGAGCAGGGCGAGCACGCCGCGCTGGGGAACCATCACGCCCTTGGGCAGGCCGGTCGAACCGGAGGTGTAGATCACATAGGCCAAATCCTCCGGCGCAGCGGGGCGCGCGGGCAAGGGGGTGTCGGGCAGGCCCTCGGCTTCGGGATCGTCGAGCCAGAGGATTGGCAGCGCTCCCCCGGCATCGCGCACCGCCGCCGTCACAGCCTCCGCTGCCGGGCGATGACTGAGCACCACCATGGGGGCGGAATCGCGCAGGCAATGGGCAAGGCGGGCGGCGGGATACTCGGGGTCGAGCGGCACATAAGCGCCGCCCGCTTTCCAAACCGCGAGGAGGGCGACGATCACATCGCACCCGCGCCGGAAACTGAGGGCAACCCGCTGGTCGGGGGCGACGCCAAGGCCGATTAGACGTCGGGCCAGCCGGTCGGCTTTGGCGTGCAGGGCCGCGTAGGTCAAGCTGCCGTCCGGCGCGATAATGGCCGTCCGCTCCGCCGCGCTGAGCGCCGTTGCCGCCAATCGGTCCGCGAGCGTATCGCCGAGCGGCGCGGCGATGGGCTCGCCGCGCACTTGGTCCCAGAGGGACGGCGGTAGGCAATCGAGCGTGGCAATGGGCCGATCCGGCTCGGTTAGCAGCGCATCGGTCAGCGCGTTGAGCGCCGCCAAGGCCATGCCGGTGAACAGTTCGGGGGCGATGGGGGCGCGCAGATGCGTGGTCAGGCGCAGATCATCGCCGAAGTCATCGACGGCGAGCATCAGCGGATAATGGGAGCGCTCCTCCCCGCCGAGGTCGGTCAAGCCGGGTAGCGTTAGCGCCGCGTCGTCGGCCAGGCGGCGGGCGTGCCGATAGTTGAGCAGCGCCGCATACAGCGGGGCGGGCGAGGGAATGCCGCTCATCTGCTGCGCCACCACCGGGGCGGTATGCTCGAAGCGCAGCAGCGCCGAAAGACGGCGATGGGCTTCGGCGGCGGCTTCGGCGCAACTACCTTCTCGCGTCTCAAG
>NZ_JBILQX010000139.1:0-9465 GCF_044372965.1 Elstera sp.
GAGGCAGCCCCAAGCGCAGGCCCCTGACCGAGCGGAGGATTGGAGTTGGAAATTGCAACTCGGCGGAATCTATCATCGATTCGAAACAGTCAAAAATTCTTGAAAAGCGTCACTGTTTTTCTTATTATTGAATTTGATCAAAATTACTGTTGAGAACTATCGCAACAAATGTCCAAATTTCGATCAAAGCCATTGAATCGTAGAAATATTTTATTTAAAGTTATTGTGCAGAATATAATTTTTGTTGGAATTATTTTTGCTTTATATTTTTTAATAATTGAAATGATTTTTTCTGTAATTATTGATAGCCAACCAAAGTTAATGGACCGTCCCCCGGCACATGAGCCGAAAATAATACAAAGTCCGACCCTCTTTGCCGACTATTTGGAAGGTGTTTCGGGCGATGCTCCTGCCCTATTGTATGAGGGCCGTGTTATCAAAACACTCTGCCTCGCCGCAATCTATCAATCCCCCGAGCGTAAGGATCTTAAATATTCTGCCTATATTCAGGAGAGGATTAATTACGAGATGGGGGACGCGTTTATGATTTTCTTTGGCGAAAAGAATAAATACATCGGCGCGATCGAGGCAGGAGATCGGCAGGTAAACCCCGAGCCGTTAACATGGGGGCAGTGTGTCGATCTCGGGCGGCAATAGCCCGAACCCTATTTCACCACCACGCAATCCACCTGCCGGTCCTTCAGCGCGCGGCAGAGGCTTTGCGCGTCGGCGGCGCTCAGGCTTTGGGCGAGATAGACGCGGGTCCAGCCGTCGGCGCTGACCTCGTGGGCGAGGCTGAGGCCGTCGCGCCAACCGTCGGTGCGGCGGTGGAAGTCGCGCTCGAAGGGCTTCACGCTGCTGGGGTCGCGCAGGGCGGCGAGGCGCAGGCGGGCGGGGCTGGGGTCAGCCGGTTTGGTTGCGGCGGGTTTTGGCGCGGACGCTTGGGCTAAGACTGGCTTTGGTTCGGGTGGTGGCGGGCGCTTCGGCGTTTCTGGCGCGGTAAGAACGGCTTTTGGCGGCTCCACACCGCCCAAAGCCGACGCATCGACCGTGACCGCAGGCGCGGGCGGTTTGGGTGGGGGCATGGGGTAGAGGCGCACCACGGCGTCGGGGCGGCCCGGCACGGGGGGCGGGGTTGGTAGATCGGGCGCGCGGGTGATCACCGAGGGCGACCAACTATCGGGGGCGCGCGCGGCGGCGGGATCGGGCAGGGCGAAACGGAAGCTGGGGGATTTTCCCTCCCGGCGCGCGACTTCGGAGATGGCCAGCGCATGGCCTGCGGCGGCGGCGGCTTTGAAACGCGCTAAAGCGCCCGGCTCGTCGGGCGGAGTGTCGCCCGCCAGCAGCATCCCAAGCCGAAACTGGGCTTCCCGGTGGGATTGATCGGCGGCGCGGGTTAGCCAATCGCGGGAGGCCGCCCGGTTGCGGTACGGGTCGGGCGCGGCGGCGAAGAGCAGGCCAAGCTGATATTGCGCCTCGCTATCCCCCGCCTCGGCGCGCGGTTGCCAGAGCGTTTGCGCCCCGGCCCAATCCTGCCGCGCCAGGGCTTCGAGCACCTGGATTTGCGTTTCCGGCACATCGTTGGCCCGCGCCGCGCCGCTGATAAGGCCGAGGGCGAGCAGAAGGACGATCATTCCGCTGCGATCTTGGCCCGGCTGCGCACCCGCGCGGGGCGGGCGGCTTTCGGCTCCGGCGGGGCGACCGTATCCAGCACGGCCAGCAGCGCCTTTTGCAGATCGGCGACTTTGCCCGCCCGCTCCAGCTTGAGGCCGAAAATATCCTTCACGTAGAAAACGTCGACGACCTTTTCGCCGTAGGTGGTGATTTTCGCCGCGCCGATTTGCAGATTTTGGCTGGTGATGGCCGCGCCCAAATCATGCAACAGGCCGGGCCGGTCGCGCCCGTTCACTTCCACCACGGTAAAGGTGGCGGAGGCAGAATTATGCACCAGCACGCGCGGCGGCACGGTGAAGACTTGCGTGCGCGTCGGCCCGCTGCGTTGGGTTTTGAGGTCCGCCAGGGATTTCAGCCGCCCGGACAGCGCCTGTTCGATCAACACCGCCAAGCGCGCCAGCTTATCGGGCCGGTCGAAGGCCCCGCCCTCGGCGTCTTGCACCGAAAAACTATCCAACACCATGCTATTGGCGAGGGTGAAAATCCGCGCATCGACGATATTGGCCCCGGCGACGGCCAGCGCCCCGGCGATGCGGGCAAAAACACCTGGATGGTCGCCGGTGTAGATTGTGACATCGGTCACGCCGCGTTTCGCATCGACGCGGGTTTCGACCGACAGCGGCGCACCGTCCAGCTTGGCCCGGCGGATCATGCGGGCGTGGCGGGCGAGGGACGCCGGGTCGGCGGATAGCCAATAGGAGGGTGTGCCAAGCGCCACATGGGCGTCGAAATCCGCCGTCGGCCAATCTTCCAGCAAGGCGCGCAGATCGCGCAACTGGGCTTGAATGCGCCGCTCAATCGGGCTTACGCCTTCCACCGGCTCGGCGGTCAGATGGGCTTCAGCAAGGCTGTAAAGCTCGCGCAGCAGCCCGGCTTTCCAATTGTTCCAGACTTTCGGGCCGACCGCGCGAATATCGGCGACGGTCAGGATCAGCAGTAGCTTCAGCCGCTCCGGCGATTGCACCAGAGCGACGAAATCTTGGATCGATTGCGGGTCCTGCAAATCGCGGCGGAAGGCCGTGTTGCTCATGGCAAGATGCCAGCGCACCAGCCAGGCGACGGTTTCGGTTTCTTCCGCCGTTAACCCCAGGCGCGGGCAAAGCTTATTCGCCACCTCTTCGCCCAAAATCGAGTGATCGCCGCCGCGCCCCTTGGCGATATCGTGCAGCATGACCGCCACATAGAGCGCCCGGCGCGAGACCAGCGTGGGCATGAGGGCGCTCGCCAGCGGCAGTTCTTCCTTGAGGTCGCCCTTTTCGATCCGTGCGAGGATGCCGATGGCGAACAGCGTATGCTCGTCCACGGTAAACACATGGTACATATCGTACTGCATTTGGGCGACGACACGGCCAAAATCGGGCACGAAGCGGCCTAAAACCCCGGCTTCGTTGAGGCGGCGCAAGGCCTGTTCCGGCTCGTTATGGGAGGCGAGCATTTCCAGAAAGAGCCGGTTGGCCTCGGGGTCGGTGCGCAGTTTGGCATCGATCAGCTTGAGGTTTTGGGTAATCAGCCGCAGGGCGATGGGGTGAATGTCGAACCCCGTGCGGTCGGCTTCCCAGAACAGGCGAATGAGGTTAACGGGGGCACTCAGAAAAGCTTGCGGCTCGCCGATGGAAATGCGGTTGCCTTCGACGATGAACCCATCTTTCTCGTGTTTCTTACTGCCGAACCAGCGCTGCAGGGCCGAGGCCTTCGGTTTGCGCTTCTGTTCGGCTTCCAGGGCGGCGCAGAAAATGCGCGTCAGATCGCCCACATCCTTGGCGACCAGAAAATAATGCTTCATGAACCGCTCAACGCCGCGTGTTCCGGCGTGATCGGTATAGCCCATCGCGGCGGCAAGCTCGCGCTGTACGTCGAAGGTCAGGCGCTCCTCGGCCCGCCCGGCGAGGTAATGCAGATGGCAGCGGATGGTCCAAAAGAAGCCTTCGGCCTTAGCGAATTTATTGGCTTCCGAGGTGGTGAGCACGCCCCGCAGCGGCAGTTGCGCCACATCGCTGACCTGATAGGCGTATTTGGCAATCCAATAGAGCGTATGCAAATCACGCAACGCGCCTTTGCCTTCCTTAATATTCGGCTCCAGCACATAGCGGCTATCGCCCAAGCGTTCGTGCCGCTGATTGCGCTCGGTCAGCTTGGCTTCGACGAAATCCAGCGCCGTGCCGCTGACCACTTCGGCGGCAAAGCGGCGCTTTAAATCATCATACAGGGCCTGATCGCCCCAGACGTAGCGGGCTTCCAGAAGGGCGGTCCGGATGGTTTGGTCCTGCCGGGCCATGCGCAGGCATTCTTCCACCGAGCGCGTGGCGTGGCCGACCTTCAGCCCCAAATCCCACAGCATATAGAGCATATATTCGACGATCTGCTCGCCGACCGGGGTTTGCTTATAGGGCAGCACGAACAGCAGATCGACATCCGAGAAGGGCGCCATCTCGCCGCGCCCATAGCCGCCGACGGCGACGACCGACAAGCGCTCCGACTGGGTCGGATTGTGGATCTGGTACACGCGCAGCGTGGTATCATCATAGAGCACGCGAATGAGCTGATCCGTTAGATAGGCCATGGCGCGGGCGGCTTCGATGCCGCTGGTGCCGCTCATGAAGCGCCGCTTCACCTCGTCCCGCCCGCGTGCGAGCGCCTGTTTCAATTCGGCGAAAACGGCAGCGCGCCGCGCCGGGCCTTGCCCATCGACCCGCGACAGGGCGGCGAGCGTTTGATCGAGCGCACGCCGTTCAATGAGGGCACGGCGGGCTTTGGGGAAGGTCGGGTGGCGCTGCATAGATCGAATTTAGCGCCTTTTGCCCCAGACTGAAACCCAGACTGAAATCCAGGCCGAAACAATACACCGCACATCACACCATCCCGTGCAACGCGCGCAGGGGAATGATAAGCTGCGGCCCATGAACAAAGAGGTATCGGCATGAGTGCGGCGTTAAACGCCAGTTTGAAACAGGCGATCATCGCGGCGCGCGGCGATAAGGCCGACGCGGCGCGGCGGCTGGTGGCCCTCGCTAAGCATGATCCGGCGGTGCTGTTGGCGCTAACGGAACCCTATCTGCAGGGCATCGCTTTCGATGCGGTGAATAAAGTGCTAGCGCGTGCCGCCACGAAAAGCGCGGCACCCGATACGAGCGTTGCCATGGCGCAAACGCGCGCGCCCTCGGCTCCCGCCCATATTCTCGCGCAAACCGTTGCGACCACGCCGCCGCCGACGGTGACAGCGCCGCCCAAAGCCGAGATCGAGGCGGTTCCTGCCCCCGTGAAAGCGGTCGCGGCCCCAGCGCCTGCGCCCGTTGCCCCGGCTCCCAAGCCCGCGCCGAAACCCGCGCCCCCGCGCCGGGTGTTAAAGCCGGGCGAAGTTCCGGCGGAAACCATCGATGCGATCTTCGATCAAATCGGTAAAACCCTGCCGCCGGTCAAACGCTCGGTGCGTCAGCCAAAAACGCCGGAAGAAGCGATGATGCAGGGTGTTGGCCGCGACCCCAACGGCCCGCCGCCGCCCATCGCAGGCGTCGGGCATCAAAAGGCCATTCTGGCGATGGCCAAAAGCTTTAAAAAGGGCTGATTTACGCCCACGTGATCGGACAAGACCCGCCCATGAAAACCATCGTCATTACCGGCGGGAGCCGGGGTATCGGGCGCGCGGCGGCTATTTTGGCTGGCGCGCGGGGGTGGGCCGTTGGGGTAAATTTTGCCCGGGAGGCCGATGCTGCGGCAGAAACCGTCGCCGCTGTGATTGCCGCCGGGGGTAAGGCGGTCGCCGTGCAAGGGGATGTTACGGTCGAAGCCGATGTTATCCGCCTGTTCGATGCGACAGCGGCCGCTTTCGGCCCAGTCGATGGGCTTGTTGTGAACGCCGGGATCGTCGCACCCGCCGCCCAACTTGCCGACATGAGCCTCGACCGTCTCACCCGAATGTTCGATGTGAATATCCTGGGCGCTTATTTGACCGCGCGCGAAGGCGCGCGCCGCTTGCCGTTTGATCGCGGCGGGCGGGGAGGATCGATCGTTCTTGTTTCCTCGGCGGCGTCCCGGTTAGGGTCGGCAGGTCAATATGTCGATTATGCGGGGACGAAGGGAGCGATGGATACGCTGACCCTCGGGCTTTCCCGCGAGTTGGCCGGGCAAGGCGTTCGCGTCAACGCGGTGCGTCCAGGGATTATCGAGACCGAGATTCACGCCAGCGGAGGCCAACCCGACAGGGCGCAGGCCCTCGGAAGTGCCTCGCCCATTGGGCGTCCAGGCCGGGCCGAGGAAGTGGCAGAAGCCATTCTTTGGCTGCTGAGCGACGCTTCTTCCTACACCACCGGCGCGCTGCTCGATGTCGCGGGCGGCCGCTAATATTTTTAAGGAGAGTGAAACCATGACTATCCCCGCCCTTGCTGGAGCCCGGATGCTGCACACGATGATCCGTGTCTACGATCTCGACAAATCCATCGATTTCTATACCCGCCTTTTGGGTATGAAGCTGTTGCGCCGCAAAGATTACCCGGATGGAAAATTCACCCTCGCGTTCGTTGGGTATGGTGAAGAGGCCGATCACACGGTGATCGAACTCACCCATAATTGGGAGCATGAACCCTATGAGCTTGGCACCGGCTTCGGCCATGTCGCCCTTGGCCTGCCCGATATTTACGCGGCCTGCGAGCAGCTCGCCGCGGCCGGGGCCAAGATCACCCGCGCCCCCGGCCCAATGAAGCATGGCACCACCCATATTGCCTTTGTCGAAGACCCGGATGGCTATAAGATTGAGTTGATCCAGAAGGCCACGCTTTAAACTGAGGCCTATTCTGCCGTTATCTGAAAGTGGGCTTCTACGCGGTTTCGACCATTGCGTTTGGCGTGGTACAGGGCTTGATCGGCGCGGTCGATGACTTTGTTGACCGCCTCACCCGGCGCGGAAAATAGGGCAATCCCGATGGAAACGGTGACGGACACCGGCCCCGCTTTGGTCGAAATCGGGGTTTCAGCGATTAAGCGGCGCAGCCGGTCGGCGCGCGCAACGGCAGCGGGGCCGGGGCAACCGGGCAGCAGTACGACGAATTCTTCGCCGCCGAATCGCGCCACCAAATCGCTATCGCGCCCCTGCTGGCGGCAGAGCCGGGCGACGCCTTTAATCACCGTGTCGCCGACAGCATGACCGTGGGCATCGTTGATGGTTTTGAAGCGGTCGATATCCAGTACGAGCACGCTGATGTCATCGGCGGGTTTGGCGGTCGCGGCGAGCAAACTATCGACACTCTCAAAGAAACCGCGCCGGTTGAGCAGGCCGGTCATCGGGTCGGTCATCGCCAGTTCGCGCAAACTGCTATTATCCTCCGCCAAAGCCGAGGCTTCGGCGCTGACGCTGGCGAGGCTCTGCTCGTAGGTGCCGATTCGTCGGATCAGCGCGCGCAAAGCTTGCGACAGGCGCACCACTTCGCGCGAGCCGCCGGAGCGGGAGAGGAAAACCGTATCGAGGGTGCGCCCGCTGCGTTCGGCATCCTCTGCCAAATGCTTCAAGGGGAGCGTTAGGCGGCGGGCGATACCATAACTGAGCGCTGCTCCCACGAGCCCGGAAATCACCCCGAGGAGCGCAAGCCCCACTTGCACCTCCCAGATGGGCGCATAGGCCACGGCGGTCGGCGTTGTCGCCAGAATCCGCCAGCCGAGCCCGCCAAAGTCTCGATAGCCCTGCGTCGGGGCGAAGCCGACTAGTTTTTCGACGCCGTCGATCACCTCGGTCTGCGCGCCTATCGCGCCTGCGATCATTTTTTGAACCGCCCCAAGGTCAGCGTAGGAGCGCCCGAGGCTAGGGCCCAAAACCGTGCGGCCCGCACTATCGAGTACCAGAATATCCGTTTCAGGAAAGGTTCGATCCGGGCGTAGCACGGAGGTTCGGATATCCTGTGCCCAGGCCCAATAGAGATGCGCGCCGACAACGCCGATCACCCGCCCCGCCGGATCGTAAATCGGCGCGGCGACATCGACGAAGCGCAACGGCTCGGTGGTGGGAGAGTTTAGATATTTCTGAAGTAATAGCGCTTCGTGCAAATCGCCAATAAAGGGGGCTTTCAGGGCTTCCTTGAACCAGGGGCGTTCGGCGACCGATTGACCTTCGAGCAGCCCGCCCGTGGCCACCTCCACCGTCCCATCGGTACGGGCGAAGCCTATCCAGGCGTAATGCGGAAAATTACGCTGAAGATCGGCCAGCCATTCCCGCCGTTTTAGCGCTTGATCGGTGTGATGGGCGATGAACGGGTCGAGCCGCGCGACGGTCTGGATTTGCCCATAGGCATCGAATAGCCCGCGGTCCAGCCGCTCCGCCATATCCTCGGCAAGGCCGCTGAGCCGATCTCCGATCCGGGCTTGCAATCTTTCGGTAACGCGCCATTCCATCAAACCAATGATGGTAAAACTGCATACAAAAATAACTGCGGCCACGAGTGCCGACATTTGTAAGCTGATCGACGTGCGATCGAGGGAACGTTTGTTCATGGTCTGAAACGATATAAGTATCGTAATGTCCTAGTAACAGATTTTTACCGTATAGTTTTTACAGCCTCAATCTATAAGTTTTCGTGAATATTTTTACGGAATGCAAATGTATGAATTTAGGCACAAAAAAACGGAGCCCGAGGCCATCGGGCTCCGCTGTAGAGACGGCGTGACGACCGCTATTCCGCCGCTTGTGCCAGCTTGGGTTCGGCCCAGCGCAGCACCGGTTTCCGGGCGGCGAGGGTTTCATCGAGGCGGCGACGCGGCGTTAAGCGCGGCGCGGCATGGAAAGCGTCCGCTTCGCCCGCTTTGGCCTTTTCCGCCAGCGCGCGCATAACGGTGATGAACTTATCCAGCGTTGCCTTATCTTCGGTTTCCGTCGGCTCGATCAGCATCGCCCCGTGGACGACCAGGGGGAAATACATGGTCATCGGGTGGTAGCCCTCGTCGATCAGCGCTTTGGCGAAATCGAGCGTCGAGACGCCGGTATCCTTCAAGAAGCTATCGTCGAACAGCACTTCGTGCATGCAGGGGCCGGTGAAGGGCGCGGAGAAAACATCCTTCAGGCTGGCGAGAATATAGTTCGCGTTCAGCACCGCGTCCGACGACACTTGCCACAGGCCATCGGCCCCGTGGCTGAGCATATAGGCCAGCGCCCGCACGAACATGCCCATCTGGCCGTGGAAGGCTTTCAGGCGGCCAAAACTCTGCGCGGCTTCGGCTTCCGCCGCTTCCAGCACCGCGAAACTACCGTTGCGGTTGACGACCCACGGCAGCGGGGCAAAGGCCGCCAGCGCGTCCGACAGCACCACCGGCCCGGAGCCGGGACCGCCGCCGCCGTGCGGGGTGGAGAAGGTTTTGTGCAGGTTGATGTGCATGCAATCGACGCCGAGATCGGCGGGGCGAACCCGGCCAACGATGGCGTTAAAATTCGCCCCATCGCAGTAGAAATAGCCGCCCGCGCCGTGGATAGCGTCGGCAATCTCCCGAATATCCCGCTCGAACAGCCCGCAGGTATTCGGATTGGTCAGCATGATCGCCGCCACATCCGGCCCCAGCTTGGCCTTGAAGGCAGCCAGATCGACGCGGCCTTCAGCGGTCGCCGGAATCGGATCGACGGTAAAGCCGATGGAGGCTGCGGTCGCCGGATTGGTGCCGTGGGCCGATTCGGGCACCAGCACCCGCGTGCGGTGGCTCTCGCCGCGTGCCGCCAGCGCGGCCTTAATCGCCACCATGCCGCAGAATTCGCCGTGGGCACCGGCGGCGGGGGACATGGCGACGGCGGGCATGCCGGTCAGGGTCTTCAGCCAATGGGCG
>NZ_JBILQX010000140.1:0-9448 GCF_044372965.1 Elstera sp.
CGGCAAGCCAAACGAGATAAAGGCAGCCCGCAAGCTGAGCGCTCGCAAACGCCGCCGGGTGCAGGCTGAAAACCCCATTCACCAGCAGCGCTGTTGCTAAAATCAACACCAAGGACGCCGCCGCCGTCCCCACCACCACGCGGAACGCCCCGCGCATTCCCCCGGCGAGCCCCGCCCGCACGACCAGCAGATTGACCGGCCCAGGGGTGAGCAGAAGAACGGTCACTGACGCGGCATAGACGGCAATCTGAGTGAAATCAGCCAAGCCTACCCCCGCCGCCGCACGAGGATCACCCCCCCCGCCAGCAGCGCCCCGATGCTATTCGCCGCGAAATCCTCCCACGAGCCATTGCGCTCGGGAACGAAACTTTGGGCGATTTCCACGAGGCCGCCGTAGGCAATCGCCAGCGCAATCGCCGCGATCCCGGTGCCACGGGTGCGGGTCGCCAGCGTCAGCAGCCCGGCAAGCAGCCCATAGGCCCCGGCGTGCAAGAATTTATCGAAGCCATATTCCCCCGGCGGGGCCAGGGAGGGGGCGAGCGAGCCGTAGAGCATAAAGGCGGCAAGGCCGAGCGCGGCCAGGGCGAAGAGGCGCGGCGGGAGAGCGATCATGCAAAAACCTCTTCCGGCGCAAGCCAGCGGGCAGCGGGATGGGCTTGGGTTAGGGCGAAGAATTCCGCCAGAAAATCATTCATCGCCCTATCATGCACGAGATGATGGGTGAGGAGACCTGTCGGCTCCTCCGTCACCGTTCCTCGGCGGCGGGCGTCGAGATGGCGAATGATTTCGGTCAGGGCAAAGTCGGCCCCGCGAAACACGCGGCCTTTTTTCCAGGCGATCGGGTCGCAGTGGCAATTCACCCAGCACAGTCCGGCAATCTGGGGGCGCGGGGCTTTCTCCGGCACGGGGTTGGAGGTGGAGAGGCCAACCAGCCCCTGCCCCGGCAGGATCGGCACGAGATCATCGCCGATGCGGTTCCACGGCGGCACGAACACCGGCAAGAAGGCATCGCCGAACGCCTCCTGAAGAATCTCCCGCCCTTCCGAGAGATCAAACAGCCGATCACTGAGCGGGCGGCTGGCGGGAAACTCTCCCGCCTTCGCCCCTTCGCCCGCGTGATTGAGATGGGCGAACCCATGCTGGAGCACCGTGCAATGAGCCCGCGCGACCAGCGGAATAAGATCGGGCTGGAGCCGCGCCGGGATCACCGCCAGCCCCAGCCTCGGCCCGGTTTTGGCGAGCGCCAGCAGGGTTTCGAGCGCGGGCGAGGGTTCGGCGGCGTCATCGTCGCGCCACCAGAAGGTCGCAACGCGCCCAGCATCGCCCCAACGGTCGAGTTCATTGGAAAAATCGGCCCAAGCGCTCATCGGGCCGCCACCCGCGCCGCCAGAATCGCGGCGGATGTCGGTGCCCCGTCCATCGCCAGATCGAGCGTCACCGGCGTCAGCGCCGCCGCCCGGTCCACCGCCGCCCCAAGGATTTCCGGGGTCAGCCCCTCGGGATCGACCGCCACCGCCCGCCCGGCTTCGGCGAAGAGCGCGGCCCGCAGCGTCTGTTCGGTTTCATCGCCCTCGGCAAAAGGAATCAGCACTGAGCGCACCCCCGTTTGCAGAATATCGAGCGCGGTATTATAGCCTGCCATGGAAATCGAGAGGTCCGCTCCCGCGAGCACGGCCCGGAAATCCGCACGGAAGCGTTCGACGATAACGCCCGCAGGCGCAGCGGCGCGCAAATCGGCCAGAACCGCTTCCTCCATCATCGCCCCGCCGACCAGCAGCCAGGAGGCATCGGCAAAGTGCGTGAACGGGCGCGACCGAAGGGCGGTCCACAGGGTTGCCGCCCCCACCGCCCCGCCGCCGACCGAAACGACGACCGAGGCGACTCGCGTGCGCGCGGCGGGCGGGTTGGGGGCGACGAAGCCGGTATAGGCTTTCTTCGCCTCAGGAATCCGCCCGCCGCTGGTAAAGCTGCGCTCCAGCGGCACAAGGCGCGGATCGCCGTGGATCAGCACCAGATCGATATAGGTTTCGACCAAACCCAGCACTTCATCGTGCCGCTTCGGCGGTTTATTGAAGACGAGAATATCGCGTAAGGAGGTCGCTACCAGCGGCGGCGTGGGCAGGGCTTTTGCGGCATCGAGCAACGGCACCAGTTCGAACTTCAACTGCCGCCGCGCGAAGGGGAAACCTTCGAGCAGAATCACGTCCGGCGCGACTTGCGCCAAGAGTGCCAGAAGCTGGGTGCGCCGCGCCTCCCGCCATGAATCATCGACCGGGGTGCCGTCCGGGTGGCGCAGGGTGCGGAAATCGGCGGCATTCACGCGCGCGGGCGGCAGATGCACGACTTCCGCCCCGCCCCAATCTTCCCCCGGCACCGGCTGGCCGCCGGAGGCGACCGTCACATCGTGCCCGGCCTGCACCAGGGCGCGCGCCAAGGCTTCCGCCCGGCGATGGTGGCCGACGCCTAAAAAATGCTGCACATGGAACAGAAGCTTCATTCCAAAGGCCCTTCGAACCTCAGCTTGCCCGCCGTGACCGCAAAGCGCAAGGCGACCCCCGGTTTGATTTTGGCGGGCGGCGGTCCGGTATAATCCCAGCCCGTCGCCAGCGCCAGCGCCGCTTCGATGACGCCGCGATGGGTGATCGCCACGGTGGGCCGGGCGAGGCGCAGCAACCAGGGCGAGAGCCGCGCCATGACCTGACGCGGGCTCTCGCCCCCCGGCGGGCACCAGTCGAGCCCGTCGCGCAGGCGCAGCGCCGCCGATTGGGCTTCGAGTTCAACGCGGGTGAGCCCTTCGAACGCGCCCGCGTCGCGCTCGATCAAAACATGCTCCAGCCGCGCCAGCATGCCGCGCAAAATGAGGCCGGTTTCAACCGCGCGCTGCAGCGGGCTGCTAATCCAATCCCAAGCCAGAAACTCTGGCGGCAACTCCCGGCGGCGCAGCATCTCGCGCCCCAGTTCGGACAAGGGCTGATCGACGCGGCCTTGCAAGCGTCCGGCTTCGGTCCAGGCGGTCGGACCGTGGCGAATGAGCAGTAGCGGGATCATCGCACCCCCAAATCGGTGAGGAGTTCGGCCAAACGCGCCGAGGCCGCCGGTAGCCCGTGATGGGCGGCGGTTAGCGCTAAAGCTGCCATACGGAAGGGGGCCGAGGCGGTGACAAGCGCGCCCCGCAGCCGGTCGGTGAAAGCCGCGACATCGCCAACCGGAGCAAGAAAGCCGGTTTCACCCTCGGCAATCAACGTCGGAATCGCCCCCGTTGCGCCCGCAATCACCGGCAAACCCGCCGCCTGCGCTTCGAGCAGCGCCATACCAATGGCCTCATTGATCGCGGGCCAGACCAGCCAGTCGCAGGCGGCATAGACGGGCGGCAGCGCGGTTTCGGGCAGCGCGCCGAGCCAATGCACGCGATTGCCGAAAGGGGCGAAAGCCGCTTCCAAATCGCGCCGCTTCGGCCCGTCGCCGACGAGGAGGAGCGACCAGGGCCGGTCTTGCAGCGGGCGCAGGGCCTCCGCCAGCAGCCGGAACGAAGCCTCCTTATCGCCCGCGCGCATCATGCCGACCGCCAGCAACCAGGGCTCCGCCGGGGAAAGCCCAACGCGCGCGGCAAGATCGGTGCGCGCCGCCTCGCGCGCTGCGGCGGCAGCCCGGTAGGGGGTGAGATCGAGAAACGGCGTCAGCGGCACCTGTTTTAATCCCGAAACCAAGCGGGCCAAGGCCGCCGCATCGACGGGATTAAGGCTCAGGCTCGCCGCCGCCCCCTGCAAGGCCGCCGCCACCGCCGCGCTCGCCGGGGCAAAGGCCCCCGTACGGTGTTTCGAGGTCAGCGAGGCTTCCGCGACCACATAGGGGATTCCCAGGGCTGCCGCCACGCGCGGGCCGATCCAATCGGGGGCTTTGTAGTAAAGATGATAGGTGAACCACAGGTCGGGCCGGGTTTCGGGATGGGCCGAATAGCGCCGCAACAGCGCATTAGCGGCCCGCCTGCCGAGGGCTTCAAAGCGCGCAGCTTTTGCGCCGGAAGGGTCGCGGCTGCGCAGATGACACGCGAGATCGACCGTGACGCCCGGAATCTGCCCGAGCGCGTCCATCAGCAACCGCCCGATGCGCCGGTCGCCGGACGGAACCGGATGATCCGGCGCTTTCATCGGCGCATAAAAGGCGATCCGGCAGGATTTCACGGGCTCGGCGGACAGAAAGGCGTAATCCGCCGCACCAAGTGATCGAGCCCCGGCGCGGTGCCGAAATCGGCCCGCACCCGTGCCTGCCCCGCCGTGCCCAACCGGTCGCGCAAGGTCGGATCGGTTGCAAGACGGGCCAAGGCCTCCGCAAGGGCAGCCGGGTCTTCCGGCGACACCAGCAGCCCGGTTTCCCCATCGCGGATGAGTTCGGGAATGGCGGAAACCGCCGTCGCCACGCAGGCAACGCCCTGGCTCTGCGCCTCCATCAGCACGTTCGGCAGCCCGTCGCGGTCGCCATCCGCCGCGATGCGCGACGCCAATACGAACAAATCGGCCTCCCGATAGGCGGCGAGCACCTCGGTTTGCGCCTGTGCGCCGCGCCAGGTGATGCGGTCAGTGAGCCCTAGTTCGGCGACGAGACTTTGCAGCGCCGCGCGGTCGCCGCCGCCGATATGGGTTAGGTGCCAGTGCAGCCCTGCGGGGAGTTGGGCCAGCGCGTGCAGAAGATCGTCATAGCCCTTTTTCGCCACCAGCCGCCCGACCGAGAGCAGCCGCACGGGCGCGGCAAGATCGGTCCCATCGCGGACTGACACGCGGGCGTCGGGGGGCGGAAAACGGTCAAGATCGAGCCCGTGGTAGACGAGATCGACCCGCGCTGGATCCTCGGTCAGCGCCTTCAGATGCGCAGCATTCGCGCCGGTGCAGGTGACGAGAAAGGCCGCATCGGCCAGTTTCTCGCGCTTCTCCCACGCGGGGATCGTCCAAATATCTTTCGCGTGGGCCGAGAGCGCAAAGGGCGTGCCGCGCATCCGCCCGGCATAGCGCGCCACCGAGCCCGGCGTATGCATGAAATGGGTGTAGATCAACGCGCGGTCAGCAGGCAGTTCGGTTGCCAGCACCAAAGCCTGCCCCCAGCGCCGCCCCCGGTTCGGGGTCGGGTCGCGCCGCCAGTCGTGCAGCCACTGCCACAAAGCGGCGCGATAGCCCGGCAAGCGTCGCGCCCGCCACCAGCCGCGCACGACCCGCAGGGGTTCCTGATAGAGATATTCCGGCAGATAGGTAACGGGCGCGCGGATTTGATCGTGGATCGGGTGGCGCTTTTTATCGGTCGGGTGACGCAGGGAGATGAGATGCAGCCGAAACCCCCGCTGCTCCAAGCCCAAAAGCTCCTGCGCGATGAAGGTTTCCGACAGGCGCGGATAGCCTTTCAGCACCACCGTTAGAACCGAAGGTGACACAATACCTCAGGCGCTCGCGGCGCGGGCGGCGGTTTCGAGCGGAAGCCCCGTGAGGCGGGCGAAGCGATGGGCAATCGCCTGATGCCCGTCAAGCAACCCCGGAATCACCACGGCCGAGGGGCGCGGCTGCTGCGGCAAGGCTTTCAGCGCATCGATCATCTGTTGCGGATCGGGGTGATCCTCGTCGTGGGCCAGCATCTGCAACAGCCCTTGCCGCGCCGCCTCGCGGGCGCGAATGAACTGCTCTAAGCGCGGGCGCGTGCGCGGCACGATCAGGCTGGGGCGGTCGAAGGAGAGAATTTCGCAGAAGGTATTATAGCCGCCCATTGCCACAATCGCCGTTGCCGCGATCATCAGGCGCTGCATGTCGGGGTCGAAGGTCAGCACCTCCACATGGGGCAGGCGCGCGGCGCGGGCTTCGATCTGCTGGCGCGATTCCGCGTGCATAAAGGGGCCGCAAACGATCAGCGCGCGCATCAGGTCCGGCGCATGCTCGTAAGCCGACAGCACCCAATCGACCAAGCCTTCGCCATCGCCGCCACCGCCGGGGGTTACCAGCAGGAACGGCTGATCAATGGGCAGCGGGTCGGCGGTCGCGGTGATCTCTTCCTGCCGCCATAGGTAGCTTGTGTACACAATCCGCTGTTCCACGGCGGGCGGCAGCGGTAGGCCTTGCAGGGGGCGATAAATCCGCTCCAACCCATAAACCCAGATTTCGCTGAAATAATCTTCCAGCGCCGGAACCGCGAGCTTGCGTTGCCACTCGGCAGCAAACGCTATCGGATCATCCATCACGTCGCGGACGCCTAAGACCACGGGCACGCCACGTTCCTTGAGGTACATCAGCGTTTCGGTCACTTCGCCGCGAATGCCCAGAGGCTCCTTATCGATCAAAAACAGATCGGGCTGGAACTCTTGCGCCGTTTCTAAAATCATCCGGGAGCGCGCTTCGATGGCCTCGCGGATATCGGCGGCGTCCAGCGCCTTATAGTCGCCGTTCGAGAGCTTAATGATGCCCGGCACCAGCTTGTAACGGACCCGCTCGTCGAAATCATAGGACGCAATAATGGGCAACCCCGAGAGAATTAACACCTCAAGATCGGGGAAGGTCTGCACCAGATTTTGCGCAATCGAGCGGCACCGCCGCAAATGCCCCAGCCCGAAGGAATCGTGGCTGTACATCAGCAAGCGTGGAGGCACCCCGGCACGCCGGGGGCGGAGCGCGCTCATCCCGATGCGGGATTGAACGCTTACATCAGGAGCCATCGCGTTACTCCGTTACCGTGTTCCCGAAGGCACGCCTTGGCCCATGCTGGCTGTGACCTTCAGTCATTCTGGCTCCTGACACTTCGATCCCCATGAACCGCAGGTTACGGCCCTGCGTGCTCGCTTTATTAGTGTTTGGCGTCACGATCGCCCGCCTGATCCCCGAGCACTTCCCGGAAATGTGCCGTCTGTCGCTCCAGGGCATCGGACAAATCGCGCATCACTGCAAGCGCAAAATCCGGCAGATCCCGAACCATTTGATGAAAAACATCTTTGGGTAGGCGCAGGCACTCCATCGGCTCCAAGGCGCGCACGGTGGCGGTGCGGCGTCCGTGCGCCAAAAGTGCGATCATGCCAACGATTTGATTCTGCGCAACTTCCCCCAGTTTGACCTGAGTTTCGCCGCCCTCCAGGGTTACTTCGGCCCGACCGGAGAGCAGCACGAACGCATCCTCCCCCTCCTCGCCTTGGCGGATGAACTCCTCGCCCTGCATAATATGCACCCGCTCCGAGGCGAAGCTGATCAGCTTCAGCCGTGCGGGGTCGAGATGCGAGAACATCGGGACCATGCGCAAGGTCTGCACTTCCTGCTGCAAGCCCATCCTGTTCAACTCCCCCGTTTGGCTCCGACAAGGTTGGCCTGACCCTAAGCTAACCCCGCCCCCGGCCTAGGGACAAGAGCTATAAGCTTAACCCGGCTCCTGCGGCTTTTCGTCTATGGTCTCGGGCCGGGCGAGGATATCGCCATTCTGCACCACGCTGGCGAAGGGGCCGTCGGCCACTATGCGGCCTTGGTCGAGCACCAGCACGCGCTCGAAGGCTTTGGCCAGGGCCGGGCGTTGCAAAACCCACACAATCCCCCAACCGGGTTCGGCCAAAACCGCTTCGATCAACTGGGTTTGCGCGGCTTGATCGAGTAGGGCCGCCGGATCGTCCAGCACCAGCAACGGCGGGCCTTTCAGCAAAGCGCGGGCAATCGCGACCCGTTGCCGCATCACGGGCGTCAAGCGCGAGCCGCCCACCCCGACGGGGGTTTGCAGGCCAACATCCACCGCCATATCCCCTAAACTATTCAGCAGGTCCAACCGTTCCAACTCGATGCGCATTAACTGGCGCATCCGGCTGTTAATCGCGTTCTGACCCGGCGCGAGCCGCCCGAAGAGAATATTGTCGATCAAGGAATTGGCCGGGCTAAACTTGGCCTCGTCGAAAAACTCCACCGCTGAGCGCAGATTTTCGGGCAGTTCCTGCATGAGGCGCGCGCGCGCCTTGACGATGCCCGCCATCAATGCCGCATCCACCGTATCCAAACGGTGCCGGGCCGGTGTGAGGCGCAGAATAAGGGTTAGGAAGCGCGTGCGGTCGGCGGGGGTCATCACGCCGTCGCGGCGAATGCGCGCCTCCACCTGCTCGAGATCAACCAACTCTTCCGCATCGACAAAACTGAACCTGCCGTAGAACTCGTGGGAGGGCGGCAGATCGCGGAAGATTTCCGACAGGGTTTGCGCGGTGGCGCGCCCGGCAATCACCAAAGCATCTTCAATGCCTTCCGCCTGCAACACGGCCCGAATCGCCGGATGCCGCGCGAGTCCATCGCCCTGGAAAGTTGGCCCAACCGGGGTTCCGAACAAAAGATTTTCGGCGAGTGTCGATTGCATATTGAAGCGATCCGCCGCGAAGGGCTCCACATAGCTCGCAACGCCGGGGGTCGATAGAAACGGGCGCACCGCCCGCCGCGTTTTGAGAATCAGCGCAACAATGTCGGGGCGCGCCAAGGGATCAACCCGTCCTTGCAACCCGAACTCCCGCACCTCGGAGAGCAGGCCGGTCATTTGCAGAACTTTGTGCAAACGGGCTTTAAAGGCCGTTTGCCCTTCCGCGCCGAACACGCTGTAATCGACCCAATCGCCCTCGCTCGAATCGATCGAATTGCCGGTGCGTGCGGCCTCCTTCTGGCGGGCGAGCCAGGCCGGATCGGTCGGGCCAACCGCCGGAGGCACCCACTGCACGCCATAGACGAGATTATCGTATAGGCTGCCGGAGCGCATGACCGTTTCCGACCCGACATAGCCAATCCGCCGCCCTAAATCGGGCATCGTCATGGTGAGCGGCGATGCGCCGCCGAGGGTAACGCGCCCCGTTTCCGGCACCGCGAGGCCGGCAAGAAGCTGCACGAACTCGTGCTTGCCGCCCGCATCCTGCCCCAGAACGGCCACGCGCTCCCCGGCGGCGAGGGTCACGGACACCCCGTCGAGCCTTTTGGTGCCGCCTTCATCGCTCAGGTTCGCGTTCGCAACGACAATATCCAGCGCCGTTTCGCCTAAAGGGGCCGGCACGCCATCTAAGGGCGCGCGGTCGGATGGGATCATGCCCATCGGATCGAATTGATCGACGACCTGCTGATACTTGATCCGCGAATCTTCCAAGAACTGATAATAGTCCAGCAGTTCGCGCCACGGGGCGTTCAAGTCCTTATACGCCGCGACAACAGCTAAAAGTGCGCCTAGGGATAGGCTACCTTGGATGACGAGATAACCGCCAATCGAATAAAAGAAAAACGGTGTAAGCTGTGCGATAAAATTATTCAAAAACTTAATAAAAAACTTCCATTTAAATATATCAAATCTAATCCAATAATTAATATCCATCATCTTGCCGAAAATAGCGAGATGGAAGCGGTTGGTTCCGTTGGTTTGAATCTCGCGTAAAGACAGCGCCGTTTCGGTAATTTCGTCCGAGAGTTCCCGCACCAAATGAATACGC